>JAUNRD010000028.1 GCA_030535815.1 Clostridia bacterium | reverse complement strand
AATGTATTACTGGGATTCCTTCTTTACCTCAAAAGGTCTTTATATCCACGGCAGAGAAGCACTTGTTAAGAGTCATGTGGAAAATATGTTCTTCCTTCTGGAAAGGTTCGGCTATATGCCAAACGGAAGCCACAGAGGGCTGTTTGGCAGAAGTCAGCCGCCGCTTTTAAGTGAAACGGTAAAGGATTTATACGGTATATATAAGGATCCGGTGTGGCTTTCTGCTGCCTACAATGTGCTTAAGAAGGAATATAAATTCTGGACATCGGGCCGAAATACCGAAACGGGACTTAACCGCTATGGCTTTGATGCGACAGAGGAGAATATTCCCTCCTTTGCCAATATGATAAAGGGAAGGCTTAAAGGACTTGACTTTTCGGGAATGAGCGACCGCGAAATCGTTGAAAACGAAATGAGCGATGCCGAAAGCGGATGGGACTTTAACCCAAGATGCGAGCTTTGCCAGACGGAGTTTAATCACGTGGACTTAAACGGCATACTTTACGGCTTCGAGTGCAATATGGCGTACTTCTCCATAGAGCTTGAAAACGGCGAGGAAAATCTCTGGAAGGAAAGAGCAGACAAGAGAAAGGCGCTTATTCACGAGCTTTTGTTTGACGGAGAGACCTTCCGTGACTATAATTTCAAAAAGAAGGAGCATTCTCCCATCTTTTCTGCGGCAAGCTTTTATATTTTATGGGCAGGTGCGGCAACGGATGAAGAAGCGGCATCGACCGTAAAAAAGCTTCCCTTGCTTGAGCGTGAGCACGGCGTTGCGGTGTGCGAAGAAGGGGAGCGCAACACCGTTTATCAGTGGGATTTCCCCAACGGCTGGGCACCTATGCATTATATCGTGGTATACGGACTTTTGCGCTATGGCTACAGGGAAGATGCGCTTCGCATAGCGAAAAAATATGTTACGGCAATCGAAGGCATATTCGAAAAAACCGGCACGCTCTGGGAAAAGTACAACGTGGTTGAGGGCTCAACCAACGTAAAGGACGAGTATGAAATGCCGGAGATGCTTGGCTGGACAGCGGGAATATATCTTGATTTCAAGAATTTACTTGGAGAATAAGGGAATATTTTAATAAAAAAAGAAAAAATAGGGCTTGTATTTTTCCTTAAAAATGCTACAATGTAGGTAAATAAATAAAACGGAGGGATATTTATGAACATCATACCTAAGGCTAAAAATTTCAAAGAATCAGGCACAATTAATATAGCATCAACATTTCAGGCTGACGAAAAGCTTCTTTGCTGTAAAAAAGCTTTCTTCCGTATCGTTTTTAAGATTTACGGCGTACATCTTAAGGAAGGCGAAGGCGGCATAAACCTTTGCTATGACGAAACATTGGCAAAGGATGAATATGTAATCGAAGGAGCAACCGTTAAGGCTTCCGATAAGGAAGGTGCATCAAGCGGTCTTGCCACAATGCTTCAGCTTATGGAAAAGGCAGAAGAGGGCTTTACTCTTCGCAATACCTGTATCCGTCAGAAGCCCGATAAGGACTTCCGTGCATTTATGACAGACCTTGGCCGTCAGTGGCACGAATTTGAAGCATTAATAGGCTATGTAGACCTCTGCTATCTCAATAAGATAAAGTATCTTCAGCTTCATTTTACGGACGATCCCATCTGGACCTATCCTATGGATGAATTTCCCCGTCTCGGAAATGATGCTACACGCTATACCAAGGAAGAAATCAAGTATCTCGTTGAGTACGCCGAGGAGGCAGGTGTTCAGCTTATCCCTGAGTTTGAGGGCATCGGTCACTCCAAGCAGCTTATAGCGGCATATCCCGAGCTTTTCGGAAACACCTATGAGGAAGAAACCGAAGAGGTTCAGGCAGTAACCGGCCCCAATATGGGTAAGGTTGACAATATTATGTGCGTAGGTAAGCCCGGAATTTTTGAAAACATTCAGAAGATGCTTTCAGATATTGCAAAAACCTTCAAGTATTCAAAGTATATACATATCGGATGTGACGAGGCAAAGCACGAAAACTGGGCACACTGCAGTGATTGCAAGGCTTATATGGAGCGTCAGAGAATCGATACCACCAAAAAGCTTTATTCTCACTTTGTTGAAAAAATCGTTGATATGTGTATCTCTCTCGGCAAAACTCCCATCGTATGGGAAGGCTTCCCCTATGAAGGAACGGAAAATATTTCAAGGGACTGTGTGGTTGTTGCCTGGGAAAGCCACTATCAGCTTGCACCCGAATTGCTTGAGTCAGGCTTCAAAATCATAAATGCGGCGTGGAAGCCTATGTATATTGTTCCTCCTCATCATAAGAGTCTTCAGTGGTCTGTAACCGATGGCGACTGGAACGTATATAAGTGGCAGCACTTTTTGGCAATGTCCGCCGCATACCCGGATCCCATCGTTGTTGAGCCTACGGACAGAGTTCTCGGCGGTATGCTTTGCCAGTGGGAATGCAGCCTTGAGGAAGAACGCCCCAGAGTACTTCTTAACCTTCCTATGACTGCGGACAGAACCTGGAACGTGGAAGGCTTCTATACGGATGAAGAGTTCCACGAAGCTAAGGCTAAGATTATGAAAATGTCAGAAAAACTTATATAATTGTGGATGTTGCACAAAAATAAGCTGAAATGTTCGTGCATTTCTACTAAATGGGGTATTGCTAAAAATTATTGACAGTGCTATAATAAGACCATAGCAAGTTAATACATATTTTTATTTCCCTCCTTTAAGCGTTACATTTGCCAGAATGTAGCGCTTAATTTTTCGCGCGTATTGCTAAGGGGAACGGTCTATCCGGAGGGAAAAATAAATGTACCCATCGAGGGTACATTTATTCCTCATAAAATTTCCTCACGGAACATTTTATTTCGGATATTTCCCTCCTTTAAGCGTTACATTTGCCAGAATGTAGCGCTTAATTTTTTGCACGTATTGCTAAGGTGAACGGTCTATTAGGAGGGAAAAATAAATGTACCCATCGAGGGTACATTTATTCCTCATAAAATTTCCTCACGGAACATTTTATTTCGGATATTTCCCTCCTTTAAGCACCACATTTGCCAGACGAGCGGAGTAAAAGCAACAAGGCTTTTACGAAGCAAGGTTTTGCGAGCGTAAAAATGCGAAAAGCCGGAGCGAGCGAGGAGCGAATGCTAAGGAGCGACGAGAACAGCAAGGGCGAAGCATTTTAGCGAGTGAAACACGATATTATCAAAATGCAAATAGCATTTTGTGCAAATTCATTGAAAAGTTTTTGCGCAGTCAGGTTGTAAAAACGAGAAGCTCGGCGAACGGCGGTGCTTCTTAGGGATAAATCGCCCAAAAACCACGATTTTGACACATAACTGTGTCAAAAAGCCTCGAAATCCGTCAAGGATTCCATCGTCTTTTTTCCTTGTTCTGCACTCAAAATCGAGATTTTTGCGGTGCCTAAGCAGTTTTGGATTAGGGATTTTTCGTCTCAGAGAAACATAAAAAATGTAGGCATACTGGCGTATGCCTACATTTTTTTGTGCACTATCAGAGGAAAATAACAAGCCAAAACCGACTTCTCCCTAAGAAGCACCACCGAACAGCCGAGCCGTTTTTATAACTAAACAATCAAAACCCGAACAGGGTATTGTGCACGAGTAGAGCCGAAGAGGGGGCTTGGGAGGGAAAAATAAATTGCTGCATCGAGCAACAATTTATTGCTCGTAAAGTTTCCTTTGGCATAAGCTCTTTTCTGTTGACTTTTTAATTTATGTGTTATAAAATTAAAAAGAAGTTTATACGGAAAGGGACGATTGTATGGAAAAAGAACCGGTAACTCATATAGACGGAACACTTCGGATTATATCTCCGAAAACTGAAAAGAGCTGTTTTTTCGGTTATTATGACTTAAAGGCCTATGACGACACCGACAGCTTCCATCTTTGCAATATGGCGGAATTTGAAGACAGAGTTCCGACATCCGCAGATATACTCACATTGGGTGTTGTTGACCTTGCAAACGGTAATTTTGAGAAGATTGACGAAACCTGCGCCTGGAATTTTCAGCAGGGTGCAATGCTTCAATGGCACAGAAGTAAAAAAGATACGGTCTTTTATAACGTATATGAAAATGGAGAATATATGACCGTAGAAAAAAACATAAAAACGGGGCACAGGCATTATACACCTGTTTGCGCTAATATTTCCCGTGACGGTAAATGGGGGCTCTCCGTAAACTTTTTAAGAATTTACGATTTTCGGAAAGGCTATGGCTACTGCAACGAAAAGGATCCTTATTTTGATATTGCACAACCTGAAAACGACGGGGTTTTCCTTGTTGATATGGAAACGGGGGATAAAAAGCTTATCTGCACATATCCTGAAATGGCACACCTTATCGGACTTACCTCTGACAGAAAGCTTGTTGTAAATCATATAACCTTTAATCCGTCGGCAACGAAATTTATGATGCTGGTAAGAACTTTTCCATCTGAAAATGATAAAACGTGGGCGACAAATCTCATAATATCAGACCTTTCCGGGAATATGAAGCTGATGAGCAGAATGACTATGTATTCACACTATGATTGGCAGGATGACGATACGCTTTTCGGCTACTGTACTTATAACGGTGTGGATGACTGCTATTGGCTTAATACAGAGAAGGGCATATGGAAAGAAATTCCCGATGATATGACAAAGGGGTTTGATATCCATTGCCTTTATTCGCCGGATAAAAACTATATTTTAGGCGACGGTTGTCCAAACGGGCAGGGCTATCGCAATGTGTATCTTTATGACTGCCGAAAGGAAAAATATCGCATAGTTCTTACGGCGCATTGCCCTCACAGCCTTGCTACAGTGGAGTTCCGCTCGGATTTTCATAATCGCTGGAATACAAAAGGAACACGTTTTTCCTATGATACAATTCAAAACGGCAGAAGACAAATTTTAGAAGTTGATTTAAGTGAAACAGGACTTATTTATTAATTAGAGAGGGGCTTTTTAATGAACATTATTCCAAAAACAAAAGAATTTAAGGAAAAAGGAATTGTCTACATATCGGCAGAGTTTATCGCCGATGAAAAGCTTGTTTTCTGCAAAAAGGCATTTATTCGTATGGTGTTAAAGCTCTACGGCGTAAGGTTGACATACGGCGAAGGCGGAATAAAGTTAATATATGATGAAACATTAGCTAAGGACGAATATGCCATAAAGGGCGCAAGCGTTTATGCATCTGACTCTGAAGGTGCGCGCTACGGTCTTGCCACAATGCTTCAGCTTATGGAAAAAACGGAAGATGGCTTTACGGTCTACGATACCGAAATAAAGGACTCTCCCGACAAGGATTTCAGAGGCTTTATGACAGACCTTGCAAGAGAGTGGCACGACTTTGATAATTTAATTTCCTATGTGGATTTGTGCTATCTTAATAAAATGAAATATCTGCAGCTTCATTTTACGGACGATCAGTCCTGGACGCTTCCTTTGGCGTGCTTTCCAAAAGCCGCAACAAGGGGAAGATGCTATAAAAGAAGCGAAATTGACTACCTTGTTGAATATGCCTATGAATCCGGCATAGAGCTTGTTCCCGAATTTGAGGGAATTGGCCATTCAAAGGAGCTTATAAAAAACTGCCCCGATGAGTTCGGCAACGTATACGATGAAGAAATTGAAGATTCTTCCGTGGAAAATTCCGTTGAAGCAGGAAAAGTGGGCAGAGTTGATAACATTATGTGCATAGGAAAGCCTGATATTTTTGAAAACATCCGTAAGATGATTTCTGATATTGCGGAAATTTTCAAATATTCAAAATACATCCACGTGGGATGCGACGAAGCAAAGCACGAAAACTGGAACCATTGCGCCCTTTGCCGTGACTATATGTCAAGGCAGAACCTTGAAAGTACAAAGGCAACCTACTCTCATTTCGTAAAGAAGATAATTGATATCTGTCTTTCTCTTGGCAGAACACCCATCGTCTGGGAGGGCTTCCCCTACGAAGGAACGGAAAATATTTCCCGCGACGCGGTGGTAATCTCCTGGGAGAATATTTATCAGTCGGGTCCCGAGCTTATCGAATCGGGCTTTAATGTGATAAATGCATCCTGGTCGCCCATGTATATCGTGCCGCTTCGTAAAGAACCGATAAAAACCATCTGTAAGTGGTCGGTCATCAGCAAAAACTGGAGAGTTCATCAGGTTCAGCATCACTGGAATGCGTCAAAGGCATACGGCGGTCTTGAGCTTACGCCGAAAGAAAAGGTTCTTGGCGGAATGCTTTGTCAGTGGGAATGTAAATTGGAAGAGGAGCGCGACCGTGTTATATTGAATCTTCCCCAAGTGTCCGACAGAACCTGGAATGCAGAGAATTTTTATTCCGGTGAAGAGTTTGGGGCTGCAAAGGAAAAAATCATTGCATTGTCCGAAAGACTTATATAATTGTGAATATTGTACAAAAATAAGCCGAAATATTCGTGCATTTCTACTAAATAGAGTATTGAAAAAATATATTTGCGGTGCTATAATAAGGCCATAGCAAGTTAATACATATTTTTATTTCCCTCCTTTAAGCACCACGTTTGCCAGAACGCGGTGTTTAATTTTTCGCGACGAAGCAAAAACAACAAAGTTTTTGCGCAGTCAGGTTGTAAAAACGAGAAGCTCGGCGAACAGCCGAGCCGTTTTTATAACTAAACAATCAAAACCCGAACAGGGTATTGTGCACGAGTAGAGCCGAAGAGGGGTGCTTTGGAGGGAACAATAAATTGCTGCATAAGGAGATTTTTCGTTTCACTCAGAAAGACAGGCACCGTAAGTGTCATTCTGACGACGGCGTTTTTATAAAACGCCTACGGAAGAATCTCTTTTCTTGACCATAGCCCTTTTTCGTGTTACAATATTGTCAGGTGATAATATGTCCATCGAGAAAATTTACTTAAACGGCGTTGAAACGGAATATGAGCTTGTGCGTAAAAATGTTAAAAACGTAAATCTACGAGTAAAAGGTGACGGCATGATTTACGTTTCGGCAAACCGTTTTACAAGCAAAAAATTCATCGGGGATTTTATCCGTAAAAATTCTGAATTCATACTAAAGGCAAGAGAACGACAGAAGGAACGAGCAAACAAGGTAAACACGGAGCATTTTTCGGAGGACGGACTTAAAAGCTTTATCTTAAGCTTTTGCAAAGAAATTTATCCTTATTACGAAAAAAGGGGCATTGCTTTCCCTTTAATTAAATTTCGCAGAATGAAAACAATGTGGGGAAACTGCAGGGTAAAGGAAAAGATTTTGACATTTAACTTAAACCTTAAATATTCATCAAAAATGTGCGTGGAATATGTCATATATCACGAATTTACTCACTTTTTCGTATCGGGCCACGGTAAGGATTTTTACGATGAGCTTTCAAAGGTCTGCCCCGATTGGAAGGAGCAAAGAGAAAAGCTTAAAGAAATAGTATTAAAATAAAAGGAGATGTAAAAAAAGTCCAGACCGCAAAAAGGCGAATAAATTAGTGGATTGGGCAAAGTTACAAACTCTATGTTGAAAAATAGTGTTGAAAAATCGCATTCCTGCGATTTTTCTTCATTTTGAGCCTTTTTGCTACGAACAAACTTCACCCTCGACGTATCTATATACGCCTTCGGGTAACTTTCGAAAAGTCTGTAAACAGACTTTCTCAATTCAGTTTGTCCGTTCTGAAGCATTTTTTCCTATCTCCTGAAAAAGGGGCTGTAATTATTTTACAGCCCCTTTTTGTATTCCGAGGGGCATTTTCCTGTGAATTTTTTAAAAGCGGTGGAAAAGTTTTTCTCGTTTTCATAGCCTGACATTTCGGAAACCGTTCTGACCGAATAATATCCCGTTTCAAGAAGCTTTTTTGCCCGTTCGAAGCGAAGGCTTTTAATATAGGCGGAGGGGGAAGTTTTAAGATGTTTTGAAAAAAGCATACGAAGATATGCCTGGCTTACGGAAAGGCTTTCGGAAAGTGCTTCTATGGAAAAAGAGGAATCAAAGCTTTTGACATCCATTATATCTATGGCTTTGGATAATATAGGCGGAAGGCTCTCTGTATTTTTAGTTAAAAACAAATTGAGTATTTCGTAAATTACGGAAAGACAAAGAAAATGAGCATTTTCTCCTCCCGAGGTGTAAAGGCTGTATGCCTTTTTGAAAAGCTCACCTGCTATTTTGGAATCCTTCGGAGTAAGCGAGGTAAGGTCGGGAAAAAGATCAGCGTTTACCTTGAAGTGAATGGCGATAATTTCGTCCTCGGTTTCGCTTTCCTGGCTGTAGAAAATGTTTTCGGGAACGTATAAAATGTCGTTTTCGGAAACGTGTACGGTTTTTCCGTTGCGGTAAAAAACGGCGTTACCTTTTGTTCTGAAGCTTAAAACCGAAAAGTCTCTGGGAGACGTAAAAAAAGCCTCTTTCCTGCGCCTGTTTATAAAAACGCCTAAAAAGGATTTTATATAAATATCCATAAGCTTCACCTTTCGCAAAATGAAATATATGTACATAATATCATGGAAAAATCGATTCGTCAAGTTGCGAAATTCAAACCTTTATAGCGATATGAGGGATTGAAAAGGGCGCTTTTATATTATATAATCAAGGTATAAATATGAAAGGGTGATTTTTATGAACAGTATGATTATTTATCAGCTTTCCTTCAGAGCCATGACGCCGGAAGGAACAATCAATGCGGCGGCAAAAATGCTTCCCTACATAAAAAGCCTCGGCGTAACCTGGGTTTACATCGCCCCGGTCTGGAAGTCGGACGATTCTATGGATGAATCCTCCTGGAGCCCGAGACAGAGAAAATCCGGTTGCGGCAACCCCAAAAACCCCTATAAAATGATTGACTATTTCAACGTGGACGAAGAATACGGCACCAACGAAGACCTTTTGGCATTCGTGGCTGAGGCACACAGGATAGGCCTTAAGGTTATGTTTGACCTTGTATATCTCCACTGCGGAGCAAATGCGGTATTTATCAAGGACCATCCCGACTGGGTGCTTCAGAATGAGGACGGAACGCCCCTGGTTGGCGAAACCTGGCCCTTTGCAAGAATCAACTATGACAATTACGATGTAAGGGAGTACCTTTACACCAATATGGAAACCTTCGTGCGAGACTACGGTGCCGACGGATTCCGCTGTGACGTGGGCGATTGCATATGTATGGACTTCTGGGCAGAGGGAAGAAAGAGGGTTCACGCCATAAACAAAAACGTCATTTTCCTTGACGAGGGAATGAAGCCTGACTATGTAAATAGCGGAGTCTTTGACCTTCAGTACAGATGCCTTGCCTTCGGCGGCAGAGGCTGGAGAAGGCTTATGGACGCGGAAAACAAAACGGAAGAATTTAAGATAAACGAGGCATATTCCGCAAAGGCGGGCTATAAGCACGTAAACCTTTTTGAAAATCACGACCACGCATCGGACAATGAGCGTCTTGACAGTGTCTTTACGCCCGAGCAGACAGAGTGCTGCTATTTCCTTATGTACACAGTTCCCGGTGTTCCCTTTATATGGAACGGCAACGAAATTGCAGACAAGGCGGAGCAGTGTATGTTCTCAAACCGCTTTTACGGAAAGCGAATCGGCATCAACTGGTCAAATGCTCTTCGTGAAGAGGGGATGGACAGAATGGAGTTTATCGAAGAGATTAACGCCATGAGAAAAGACTATCCCATGCTTTTCGATGCTGATATGAAAATTACGAGCAGGAATAAAAGCAGTTTGATTACCTTTGAAAGAACAAAGGGCGATAAGAAAATTTTAGTGCTTGTAAATCTTTCGGATAAAAAGGCAAAGTATGAAAAGGACTTTTTAAGCTTTGCAACAGAAATTTCCGGAAGAAGATATGAGGCAGAGGGAACAAAGGTAACCCTTGACGGCTTCGGCTTCTGCGCCCTTGAATTAAAGAGATAATAAAAAATGAAAGCAGGTATTGCCTGCTTTCATTTTTTTGTTTCCGTCGGTTTTTGTTTTATTGATTTATATACATTGTTAAAGGTTCTTACGGACTGAAAGCCCGAATCCAATGCGGCGCGGGAAATGCTCATTCCTTCTTTCATAAGGGAAAGAGCCATTGCCATACGAAGGTCGTTTATATAGGCGTTAAGCTTCATTCCGGAATATTTATAAAATATTTTGGAAAGCCTGCCTCTGTCCATAAAGAGGGCTGCTGCCATGGAGCTGATGGTTAAATCGCCGGTAAAATTATCGTTTGCATATTTTAATATTCTGTAAAAGTCAGCCTTTTCACATCCCGGAACGATGGATGCTTCCTCCTCCTCGAAATGCTTCATAAGAAGAAAATAAAGGGCGCTGTAAAGGTTTTCTGCCAGGGGACTTTTGCTTCCTGTGGCTACATTTCCATAGGAAAAAAGAACAGATACGATGCTTTCAATATGGGATGAAAGATTTAGAATAGAGGAAAGGGCCTCTTTTGTTATGACGGGTTTAATAGGCTTTGGAATAATGCCGTTATTTAAAAGTATGCTTAAAGGAAACTGGCATAAAAGATAGGGTGTATCGTCCTCATATATGTAAAAATTATGAATTTTCTGCTCGCCGATTACCACGATGTCGCCCTTTTTTACCTCGTATCTTACGCCATCGATAAGTGCACCGAAGGGGGCACCTTTGCAAAAGATTATCTCTATTTTATCGTGATGGTGAAAATAGCTTAAATCCTTTTGCCATTTGCCTTGACGTATCATCATATCAAGGGGATTTTCTTCGTATTTTATAATCATAAAGTTCTCCTTCTGGTATCAGAAAAGCTCATCCGTAAAATATGCATTGGTGTTGGCGTGCTTTCCTTCCTTATCGGTAACGGTGATTCTGACATAAACATCCTCGGGGTAAACCTCGAACTTTGCTTCATCGGTGTTAACGGCTCTTCCGACACGCCTTATTCCGCTTGTACTTACGATAGTTGCCGCAGGAGAAGTTTTTATATGGATAAAGCCGTCCTCAAACCAAAGGGAATGGATTTCAGGCCCCATTGAAGCATAAAAGTTCCCTTCAACCAGGGCGCCTGTTATTTCTTCGTATGTAAGGCTTTTTGCCTTTATCATTGTGAATCCGCCGAAAGAGTCGGGAAGCCCGTTGTGATTGTCATCTCCGGCAACGCAGTAAATCCGCCTTCCCATACGAAGAAGGTCGTCGTATTCCTTTTCGTTGTAGTCGTTGTAGCCATAGACAAGGCAACCGTAATTGATAATTTCCATGGCGTGCATATTGTGATAAGCAGAATATTCCGGGTAGCTTTCAAGGGACCAGGCAGGATGATTATAAGTTACGAAGAAGCCTTCGTCCCGTGCTTCTTTCATCATACGGCTTATGCATTCGCCGGTATATTCCCGTTCAAAGTCGCTTTTGGATTCATCGAATTTTGCCATAGGTCTGTATTTTTCCGACCAGGGCGGAATAAACTTTGTTCTGTGATAGCAGGGCTGTATCAGGTTATCCTCTGAAAGGGCAATCATACAGATATGACAGCTCTTTTTGGTTCGCAAGATAGAGTCATCTTCATTTATTTCGACCTCAAGGCCGTTTAAGGGAAGAAAGTTTTCATCCTTAAGATAAGTGTGAGGGATTAAAACGTCGTGGTCGGTATATGCCACAACAGAGTAGCCTTCCGCCATATAGCGCTCCTTTATTTCTTCGGGAGTCCATTGACCGTCGGAAACAGTTGAGTGGCAATGAAGATTTGCTTTATAAAATTTTCCCTCCTCGGGAAGTAAAAACTTTTTCATCAAGAAGAACTCCTTAAACTCTGTATTTTCTCTCTTAAAAGCTCTATGGCAATTTTTTCATCGGATATATCTGAAACTGTTTCTTCCATCGGGCACATTCCTGTGCCCTTACGGTTTCGGATTATTTTTGTGGTTTCACCGTATGTTATATTTATCCCTTTTTCCTGAAGAAAGTCAAGGGCGCTTTCGCTTACTGTTTTTCCGTAGCAGGAGCTTATACCGCCTGCATAAAAAATCATAGCGGCGGCCTTGCCGATTATTATGTCGCATACAAAGGCGTCTTTCATAAGTCCTTTATCGTAAAGCTCCAAAAGGTGAGAAATCCCTCTTGATTTTGAAACGTCAATGATTTTTCGGCCCTTCAGTAAAACGAGTGAAGCCTTGCCTGAATTTATTTTTTTAACGGCATATTCTATCCGGGAAGGGGCTTTTACGGCTTTTCCCGTAAGAAGTAAAATGGCAGGAATTAATGAAAACTGTAAAATTATTCCCGGAATCCCCGATATTATCATAGCAATAACGGAAAGATTTTTAGG
>JAUNRD010000334.1 GCA_030535815.1 Clostridia bacterium | reverse complement strand
AATCTTACCAAAGTCAGCAGCGAAAATTGCAGACTCAGGACCAACCATTAATGCAGCCTGACCTGTAGCTGAAATAGCAACACCTGCACGTTCAAAAAGTGGCCAGAAGCCGCTGAAGTATCTAGCGTTAGCATAGTCGGACTCTGTGCTGGATACAATCATAACGTCAAGGCCTTTTTCCTGTACGAGCTTAGCAGCTCTCTGTATTCTTTCTTTGTACTCATAATCTGGTATACAAATTCTTCCCATTTTTCATTCCTCCTAATGGATAAAGTTTATTAACTTTATTATATATAATAATTAATTAAATGTATTTATCTTTTTTTAAAAATATTTTGCACAATATTAAATATTTTAAATATTGACTAAATATAAAAATTATGGTATAGTTTGATTGAGGTGAGGAACTTGGATTTTAAATTAAAGTCTTTTAAAACTGTTATAAACGTGAGCAAAATTGCAAATATTCACTACTTTGAATTTACCAATCAATATCATACATATAAAGATACTCACGGCTTTTGCGAACTGGTTTATGTGGATAGCGGTGAGATTATTGTTGAAGCCGAGAACTACTCAGGAAGGCTTTATGACAATCAGCTTATTATACATAGGGCAGGAGAATCTCACTCCCTCCGATGTTCCTCTTCTCAATCTCCTAATGTTATAATTATCGGGTTTGAGTGTAAGTCAAATATTTTAGATTCTTTTTCCGTAAAACCTACCAATCTTTCAAAGGTTTGCATAAAGCTTTTAACCGAGATAATCAAGGAAGGCAGAAACGTTTTTCTTCCTCCTTATGATGTTCCTAACGTTAAGGATATGAAAAAGAGAAAGGATTGTCCTTTCGGTGCGGACCAGCTTTTAAAACTTAAGCTGGAAACCTTTTTTATTGAGCTTATCCGCTCAGCTGACCCTGCTGAAAATAATTCAGAAAGCGATTTATCCGATTCCAAAATAAACGATATATATTTGTATGTTACAGAAAATTTCAGGGAAAGAATTAACTTATCTGAGCTTTGTTTTATGTACAGAACAAATAAAACAACCCTATGCAGCAGCTTTAAAAATGCCTACGGGGAAACTATTATAAAGTATATAAACCGCCTCAAAATTCAGGAAACAAAAAAGCTTCTGCGTGAGGGAGAGCTAAGCCTTACGGAGATTGCATCTGTTGTTGGTGCTTCCTCTGTTCATTATTTAAGCAGGCTGTTTAAGGTTTATGAGCACAAGTCACCGTCTGAATACGTGGCTTCGATTAAGAAATAAATTTAATATGTATGACGCAACCTACGGATCGTTCCATATATATAATTATAAAAGATCATCATCCGGGGTCCAGGGGCAGAGCCCCTGAGTCGTTTTAAGGGGGCCCACGGGGGAGAATCGAAACTCCACCTTCGTTTTGCTACTTTTGCAATCAAAAGTAGGCCCGCCCGGCAGGGCATTAAAAATATAATAAATAGTATCAATATAACCCTTTTTGCACCTGAATAAATTATTTGTCTTTATTTTATTGCCCGAAGCCCGGTTCCGCCTGCCGCTCCCGGGCGGCAATGAAACAAATAATTTATTTAAGCCAACACAAAACGAAGTTTATATTTCGGGAGTAGCAAGCCCCTCCCCTACATATACTTTATCAATTTGAACATTGTAGGGAACGACCTGCGTGTTGTTCCGCGGTGCGACACATAGGTCGCACCCTACATATGCAAATTAAACTTACCAAACACAAAAAAAGACTGAACTAATGTTCAGTCTTTTTCTTTTTAATATATAAAACTTGGTGTTATAACTCTGTTCGCAAATCCGCCCAATGTATGAAGCCATTCTTCATCGAATTCAGGAATAGAATCAACCAAACCAAACAAATAATCTTCAAGTCTGTCTATAACATCATCGATTCTTGCAATTGTACCACCGTAACGGAAGCTTATAACCTCAAAGCCAAATGGCTTATAAGAATCCATCCACTGGTTCTTGTGAATTTCCTTTAAGGTTATATACTTTTCCTTAAGCTCAGGTAATATCTTCTGTGCAGCAAGCTTTAAATACTCCTTATCGCCTGCTTTATAAGCATCACGAAGCTTCTTTATAACATCTGCCTTGCATGAAATAATCTCAAACACAAGCTTTGCATATTCCAAATCATCGTTGCCACCGTTCTTTTCTATATAATCTGCAATCTCTTTTGCTGATTCTTCAAACACAGGTGCAATGGTGTCATATTTATCGTTATGCACACCGAGGCCATACATGATGTCACTGTAAAAATAGTTCTTTCCGTTAACATTGTATCCGTCAGGCTTGCCGTGATTTACATTATACATTGACTTGCCCATTGCACGAGTTAACTCAAACGGAATTTTCGTGATAAACTCTGATACCTCTTCTATATCAGCCTTTGTGCAACTTTCTCCCTTATAGCAATATTCAGAGAAGATAGGGATGTATGGAAGGGCATACTTATAGTTTGTTTCGTTACCGTCATCACCCCAAAGTGTGCATATAACCTCTTTAACACCATTTTCAGCAGAAGCCTTTACCCCTGTTTCAGCATAACGCTCTGACTCGCCAAATGGCAGGAAACTATTCCAGATTGAAATACCACCTGCATATATAACATCCTTGCCAAGCTCATTTGACTTTTCTATCATACCCTTACATCTCTCAATAGTTTCAGGGTAGTAATCCCAATATACCATATCTACATCAGGAATACTTTCAGCATATCCTTCAGGGTAGTTAACA
>JAUNRD010000333.1 GCA_030535815.1 Clostridia bacterium | reverse complement strand
CTCTTCTTGCAAATCACGATATAGTAGCTGACGGCGAAAATTTTGCGTTCAACTATTATATAGAAACCAAAGACGGTAAATCAATATTTTACGGTCTTGACAGCGCCTGGATTTTAAGACCTACATGGGAATATCTTAAAAAGAAAAAGTTTGATGCTTTTGTTTTCGACTGTACTGTGGGCGACAAGGATGACTGGAGACTTTTTGAGCATAACACCATTCCTATGATAAGAAAAATGGTTGACGAAATAAATGCAAAAGAGCTTATGAAGGAAGGTGGAAAGCTTATTGCTTCCCACATTGCAAGAACTCTTCATAAAAGCCACGAAGACACGGCGGAAATTCTTGAAAAAATCAATATGATAACAGCTTTTGACGGTATGAAGGTACTGCTTTAATGCTGTAAAAGCTATTGGAGGTACAGAGTTATGTTTGACGGAAAAATGAAAGCAATAACTTTCAGTTATGATGACGGTGTAACACAGGATATACGCCTTATTGAACTTTTCAATAAGTATAATCTTAAAGGAACGTTTAATCTTAATTCCGGTCTTTTGGGAAGAGAGGGAATGCTGCCGATTGAAGGCAAAGAAATAAGCCATGTGAAAAATAAGCCCGAGGATGTCGGGCACATATACGAAGGACACGAGGTTGCGGTGCATACCCTTACACACCCCAATCTTGTTAATGTGTCAGACGAGGAAGTGCTACGGCAGGTTGAAGAAGACAGAATAAAGCTTTCAGAGCTTTGCGGCTATGAGGTAGAGGGTATGGCGTATCCCTGCGGCGGAAAAAACTGTGATGACCGAGTTGCTGATATCATAAAAAATAACACCATAATCAAATATGCGCGTACTGTTGATACCACATTGGAGTTTGAGCCTTATGGGGATTTGCATCAGTATAAAGGAACTTTATATCATAACGCCCAGTGGGATAAGCTCTTTGATATGGGAGAAAAGTTTCTTGAATTGAAAAGCGATACTCCGAAGATTTTCTACATATGGGGACACTCCTATGAATTTGACATTTATCCCGAAAGATGGAAAAAGTTTGAAGAATTCTGCGAGATGATGAGTAATCGCTCCGATATATTTTACGGAACAAATATAGAGGTATTTAAGCATCTTAATAAGCAGGGCTGATAATTTTACGGGAGGGGTTTTAATGTACAGGATAGAAAAACTCAGAACAGAAGCATTGAATAAACGTGCCAATTATGATGAATTTCATCTTAATTTCTATGAGTATTACCTCGCAAACGAAAATAGCGTTTTTGAAGAACGCTATGCCGAGGCGTTTTACCATGCCTTTTTAAATCTCACGCCTCAGATATCGGCAGGAGAACTGATTGCCGGAAAGTGTAAGGATGTTTTGACGCCTGAAAACAGAAAAAGATGGGAAGAACAAGTTTATCCTTTGGCAATGGAGATATCAAGAAAAGCAGGAGGTGGGCAGGATTCTCATATGGCGGTGGATTATGACCTTTTGCTTTCATCGGGACTTTCGGGGATAGCTGAAAAAGCAAAAAAGCTTGCCGTAAATTCCGATACAGATAAAAAGCGCTTTTACAGGGCAGTGGTAAGATGTATTGAAGGTGTTATAAAGCATTCGGAAAATTATGCCAGGGAAGCACGTAAACTTGCAGAAGAAGAGAAAGACGACGTACGTAAGGCAGAGCTTTTGCGCCTTTCGGAAACAATGATGAAGGTTCCGAAAAATCCTGCGGAAAGCTTTTATGAAGCTCTGCAGTCGGTGCATTTTGTGACCTATGCACTTTCCATGGATCCCTTCAGGCTCAATATGCAACAGTTTCAGTTGGGGCATCCTGACCGTTATCTTTACCCTTATTACATTGAAGATATAAAAAACGGAAAAATAACGAAGGAAGAAGCGCAGATTTTGCTTGACTGTCTCGGAATTCAGATAAATAACCGTGTGCCGAACGGACTTTCATCGGGATATATGCTCGGCGGAAAAGACGAAAACGGAAATACGGTGGGAAACGAGCTTACTATGATGGGTATGCAGGTGATTGAAGACATAAGGCTTGTATATCCGGCAGTAGGTCTTTGCTGTACAGATGATATGGAGGAGAATTTCATCGATAAGGCTACAGAGCTTTTGCTAAAAGGCTTTTCCCATCCTGCATTTTTTAATGATGAAGTTATTACAAAAGGGCTCACGAGCTACGGAGTTCCTGAAAAAGAGGCAAGAAATTATATTCACAGCACCTGTGTGGAAATAACGCCGGTGGCATCTTCGAATGTGTGGGTGGCAAGTCCTTACACCAATATGCCGGCGATTTTGCTTTCGCTCATGGACAGGGAGTATGATTCCTTTGATGAGTTGCTTAATGCGTATTATGAAAAAATTGATGAAGCAATAAAAGCAAATTATAAAGCGCAAAAGCATATGCGTAAAGTAAGAAAAGAAAATTCCTTCAAGCCTTTTTTGTCCTGCCTTGTAAATGACTGTCTGGACAAAGGAACTGACATTGAAAAAGGCGGAGCAAGATATAATTTTATAATGCCGAGCTTTGTGGGAATGGCAAATCTTGTGGATTCTTTGTTTGCCTTAAAGAAAATGGTTTTCGAAAAAAAGGAAATGACAATGTCCGGAATGAAAAAACTCCTTGATGAAAACTTTGAAGGTAATGAAGAAAAAAGGCTTAAGCTGCTTCTTAAAATCCCGAAATACGGAAACGATACAGATGAAGTTGATTATCTCTTTAATGAACTCACGGAGCATC
>JAUNRD010000332.1 GCA_030535815.1 Clostridia bacterium | reverse complement strand
AAAAGGCCTTGATTATTTTACAGAATGGAAGATGATGGGTGAAACCGAGTACGTACTGGGACTTGAGCCCGGAAACTGCACACCCGACGGAAGAAGTGTTTTAAGAGAAAGAGGGGAACTTAAATTTTTAGCGCCCGGGGAAAGTTATAAAACGCTCCTTAAATTTAAGTTCTTTAATGACAGAGGCGATTTTTTAAATAATTTCTGATTATAAAACCCACAAAACTTTTGCTATGTGGGTTTTATTAAAATGGGAGGCAATTATGGAAATACTTAAGATAAATATGGGAAGCGAAGCTTTAAGCTTTGAAACCTTGGATAACGGACAGCTGGTTGTATTACCTGTTTTTGAAGGATGCAGTATTCCCGATGAAAAAAAACACTATTTCCGCACAACGGAAATTCAGATTACGGGAGATAATCCTGATAACCACAGAGGCGCAAAGTGCTTTCTTATGGGATGCGGAGAGATTCTTAAATATAAAGGATTAAAAGAGGAAAAAGAAGAGGACAAAACAGAATATATTTTCACCCTCGAAAACGAAAAGATAGAAGTAAAGCTTCACTATGTGGTTTTTGACGGAATAAATGTTTTAAGGGCATACAGCGAAATTAAAAATATATCGGATGAGGCGATAGGTCTTGAATATGCATCAAGCATCGCACTTACGGGCCTTGATCTTGGCGGAGAAAAAGATGCCTGCGAGAAAATAAAAATCGGGGTATTCAATAACAGCTGGTGCTGTGAAATGGATTATAAAGAGTATTCCTTAAGAGACTTGGGATTCATAAAGGGCGGCGTTAACAGACTTTCTTATGCGGGAACCGGTTCCTGGGCGACAAAGGAATATCTTCCTCAGGGATTTTTAGCTAATACCGAAAAAAACCGTGCTTTCTTCTGGCAGATAGAATCAAATAATTCATGGCATCACGAGGTAAGCGAGCATCAGGGATATTACTATTTAAGGGCATCGGGCCCCTCGGAGCACGACAACGGCTGGTGGAAGGAACTTAAGAAGGGCGAAAGCTTTACCACGGTTAAGGCGGCAGTCGCCTTTGGTAAAAACTTTGAAGAAACCCTTTTCGAAATGACAAAATACAGAAGAAAAATAATAAACCGCCCCGAAAGCGATTTATATCAGCCCGTAATTTTCAATGACTACTTAAACTGCCTCTGGGCAAACCCCACAACAGAAAGGGAAATGCCTGTAATTGATGCGGCAGCAAAGCTTGGCGCAGAAATTTACTGTATGGATGCAGGCTGGTATGCCGACGGCGTATGGTGGGAAACGGTGGGAGAGTGGCAGGTTGTTGAAAGAAGATTCACCGGCGGAATAAAAAAGCTTTTCTCCTATATAAGGGAAAAAGGTATGATTCCCGGCATCTGGCTTGAGCCTGAGACCATTGGTATAAAAAGCCCGGCACTTTCACGCTTTACCGATGAGGATTTCTTTATGCGTCACGGAAAAAGAATTGTGGAACACGGACGGCATCAGCTCGATTTCAGAAGTGAAAGGGTGCGCGCTCATCTTACCGAGCGTGTTGACTGGCTGGTTAGTGAGCTTGGAATAGGCTATTTTAAGTTTGACTATAACATTGATGCAGGCATCGGCACGGAAAACGATGCATCAAGCTTTGGTGACGGGCTTATGGCGCACGGAAAGGCATATCTTTCCTGGGTTGATTCCCTGAGGGAAAAATATCCCCATCTTATAATTGAAAACTGCGCGTCCGGCGGAATGCGAATGGAGTATGAATCCCTTTCCCATACGGCGCTTCAGTCTCTTACGGATGCGGATGACTATAAAAGAATCGGCATAATTGCGGCAAACAGCGCTCTTGGCGTAATCCCTGAGCAGGCGGCGGTATGGGTTGCACCTAAAAAGAGCTATACAAAAAACGAAATCGAGGCATCCCTGGTAAATGCGATGTTCAAGCGTGTTCACTTAAGCGGAGAAACCTATTTATTCGACGAGGAAGAATCAAAGCTTGTTACGGATGCAATTAACTATTATAAGTCAATACGAAACGAGATTCCGGATCTTTTGCCGTTTTTCCCTGATGGCATTCCCGGCTACGATAAAAATATCCTCTGTGCAGGATACAAGGGGAAGGATAAGATATATATAACTTTGGTTAATATTTCGGATAAAGATGAAGAAGTTACTTTACCGCTTTCAGATATAAAAGATGCAAAAATTCCATTCGGAACGGGGGAAATCATAAAAACAGAGAAAAATGCGGTTACGGTAAAGATAAAAGCAGGTTCCGGATTCGTTATGGAATGTGAAAAATGACAAAAAATTAAAGAAAAAGTGAAAAAACTGGGCAAAATAGTTAAGGAAATTGATATATTTGTGTGGTATAATAAAAATAAGCAGTTAAACTGTGAAAAGAAAGGATGGAAAAATATGAAAAAATTACTGGCACTTGCTATGGCTATGATAATGGTTTTTGCACTTTTTATCGTTGCCGAAGCAGCAGACGGTGCTTACACTTACTCAAGCGCATGGAAGCTTGAAGTGGAAAGCACAAACGACTCAGGCTCCACTTTATCAAGAGCCTTTGACGGAAAGAGCGAAACCTACTATCACTCATGGTTCACCAAAAAAGACGGTGAAACCTTAAAGGATGATTGTCCTCACACAATTACGGTAACCTTTGATAAGGCGCTTGAAATTTCTTCGTTTTCTTATCTTCCGAGACAGATAAACGGAAACGACAAGTCCGAATCCGGTATCTGGAAAAAAGCTG
>JAUNRD010000331.1 GCA_030535815.1 Clostridia bacterium | reverse complement strand
CGGTACACGTCTTACGTTTTCTTCCAGTGTCAAGCTTGAAGATGAGCGCTGCGAGATTGACGATGAACTTATTGATAAAGTGGATATATCCGGGTATAAAATAACCATAAAGCTGAAAAAGTCTGCAGAATTCACCGTAACCGGAAACACCCTGGTATTTTCAGTTCCGGAAGACGTGAAAAAAGAAGTTGTCAATGAGACCGGTATAGTAGTTCTTGATGCAGGTCACGGAGGAAGCGATCCCGGGGCCATCGGATATGCGGCAAACGGAAAGACCATACTTGCAAAAGAGAAAGATATAAATCTCAAAATAACGCTTATGGTTTATGAAATGCTTAAGAAAAAAGGCGTAAAAGTAATGCTTACAAGAGGAACAGATGTCTATGTCGGTTTAAGAGACAGAGCTGATTTTGCAAATGAACACAATGCAGAACTTTTTGTATCCATTCATAACAACAGTATTCCGAACCCCGATTATAAAGGATCGATGGTTCTTTACAGCCTGGGAAGCAGGGGAGGTAAAAAGCTTGCCACCAATATCTTAGAGGAGATGACGGATGCTGCTGGAACTGAAAATAAAGGGCTTCGCGACGGAACAAATATGGCGGTTATAAGAAATACGGTAATGCCTGCAGTTATTGTGGAATGCGGTTGCCTGACTAATGCAGATGAACTGGAAAATCTGATGGATACTGACTTCCTTCACGAAATTGCAGAAGGCATAACCGAAGGAATTATTATAACTCTGAAAAAATAGGGATTTTTTCTTGACTAATAAGAAGATAAATTGTATAATTATTTAGAGGTGATAAAAATGTGTAAAAAATTAATAGGAATATTACTGGCAGGCTGTATGCTTTTTACCACTTGTTTTGCCGCGACCTTTTCCGATATGCCGGAGGAGAGCTACTGGTCTTATGAGGCGCTTAATTCTGCGGTTACTGACGGACTCTTAAACGGCTCTGACGGAAAAATTTACCCGAAGAACAATCTTACCAGAGCTGAAATGGCAACAATACTTGTAAGAGCGTACAAGCTTACGGAAAAGGCAGATATCTCGGAATTCACAGATGTTGCACCTGATGCATGGTATTATGAATATATGCAGAAGGCTTGTGCAAAGGGACTCTTCAAGGGTGATGACAGCAAAAAGCTTAATCCCGGAAACAACATTACCCGTCAGGAAGTTTTTGTTGTTTTATCCCGTGCACTCAACCTGACAGGCGGAAAGGAAGAAGTGCTTGATGCATTTTCTGATAAGGATTTAATCGCTTCATGGGCGATTGATGCAACTGCATCCATGATTGAATCCGGATACATAAAGGGTTCAGGGGATAAGATTAATCCTGCCAACAACATAACAAGGGAAGAATTTGCTCAGATTATGCTTAATCTTAAGAAAGCAGGTCTGTTTGACGAAAAGAAGGAAGAAACCAAAACGGATGAGAAGACCGAAGATAAGAAGGAGGAACCTTCCACAGGCGGTTCAACAGGCGGCGGATCTTCCAAGCCTTCCAAGCCTTCCACTGACAATGACGACGAAGATAAGCCTGTTATAAATCCCATTCCGGGTATCGACGAAAACGTTGATATGTCAGACGATTAAAATAGTAAAAAACGAAGCCCGTCGGGCTTCGTTTTTTAGTGGTATTTTTATCTGAAAAAGGTTGATTTTTTTATACCTTTGTGTTATTATCTATTAGGTTGTCTAAAAATACATAAACCATTTCTTATTAAAAAAGGAGATATAATATGAATACAACATTGTTGTCGGTATCAATAGCTCTTCTTGCGGGGCTTTTGATGACACGACTTATGAAAAAATTAAAGCTTCCCGCAGTAACTGCATACTTAATCGCAGGTATTTTAGTAGGACCTTATGTACTCGGCAGATGCGGAATTCCCGGACTTGGATTCAAGTCTATGGAAGAGATGGAAGGCCTTGCCATAATTTCAGATGTGGCGCTTGGTTTTATAGCCTTTGCAATCGGTAACGAATTCAGAACGGAAGAACTTAAGAAAACAGGTAAGCAGGCTCTCGTGATTGGCGTTTTTCAGGCGCTTGTTGCCACACTCTTTGTTGACCTGGCTCTTTACGGAATGCATCTTTTAATGCCCGATAAGCTTACATTGCCCCAGGTTATCACACTTGGTGCAATCGCAACTGCAACAGCCCCTGCCGCAACACTTATGGTTGTAAGGCAGTATAAGGCAAAAGGACCTTTGACAAGTCTTCTTCTTCCCATCGTTGCATTGGACGACGCGGTTGGTTTAATAGTATTTGCCGTATCCTTCGGTATAGCAAAAACCATAAATTCCGGACAGATGGACTTTGTTTCTATCCTTGTAAATCCCATAATCGAAATTGTTGCATCCTTGATTTTAGGTGCAATTATGGGATGGGTATTAACACAGCTTGAAAAGCTCTATAACTCCAACACAAACCGTCTTAATCTTACAATCGGTGCAGTGCTTTTGACAGCATCCCTTTCTATGCTTAAGTTTGAAATCGGCCCCGTACATATCGGATTTTCTTCTCTTTTGGTATGTATGATGCTGGGAACGGTGTTCTGCAATATCTGTTCACTTTCCCACGACCTTATGGCGGCATCGGATAAATGGACAAGCCCGCTTTTTGCACTGTTCTTCGTAATCAGCGGTGCTGAGCTTGAGCTTGGTGTATTTGCCGACTGGGCAATTGTTGTAATCGGTATTGTATATATCATTTTCCGGTCACTCGGAAAATACTTTGGTGCATT
>JAUNRD010000330.1 GCA_030535815.1 Clostridia bacterium | reverse complement strand
ATTCACAAGCAAGTTAATATTAAATTTTTGTCTAAACTTTGGGGTTCACATCAAATTGGACTGAATCCTTTTTTACTTAAAATGAATATGTTCCTGCCTTGTAAAAGCCGCTGAATGCACCGAGATTAAGCTTGAAGTCATAGGGAGATTTAATATAATAAACTCCGTTTTTAAGGGAAACCTTAATGCCTCTTACTTCCGCATCAAAAGCTTTTATCCCTTCCACCTTGCAAGGCTCTATAACAAGATTATCCCAGCCGAATCCGTCAATATTTATTCCTGCGACGAAGCGGTAAAACCATCCGTCAACCATACCGAGGAAGTGATGATTGCGGCTTGTATGCGTGCCTCCGGGATTTTCCTCCGTTGCATAGTCAAACTGCTCGGGAAGGCTTGTCAATTTATCCTTTACGCACTTTCCGTAGCCCATAACTTCGGTGTTTGTAAGCACCTTATATATAAGGTCATTATATCCGCCTTTGCCGAACACATCAAACACCATACGAAGACCGTGAACACCGCACTTAAAGGCATAGCCTGCTTCCTTAACGAGCTCTGCCGCCTTATCAGTATGATTCTTTATTTCATCCCCATCAAGCATGCCGCTGTAAATGGAGCAAATCAATGTGGTAAAATGGCTGTTTGTAAGTTCTCCGTTCTTTACATACTTTGCTCTGAAATCCTTTTTAATGTCTTCCGCAAGGGAAAGCCAGATAGACGCATCCTCTCCTATTTCCTTTGCCATTTCAGCCATCATCAGGGCGTCTATTCTGTAATAAATGGTATCTGTAATTTCGACGGGACATTTTTCATCCGCCGTACTTACCCAGTCGCCCACGCCAAAATCCATCAGGCAGTTTTCACTTCTCGATGCGAAATATCCCATAGCGCGCACCATATTCTCCCACATAAGGGAAACGATTTCGCTGTTTCCGCTGTACTTATAAGCATAATACGGAATGTGAATTATCGCACTGCTCCAGTCAAGGCCGTTGGCAAAGCTGTATGGCCATAAGCTTCTGCAGGGAATGATTCCCGGAAGATGCCCCGAAGGCTTCTGTTCATCCTTAAAGTTAAGCATCCATTCATAAAACATATCATAGGAGTCATACTGCATGGAAACAACTTCGCTTGTCAGCATACCGTCGCCCGTCCATTCATTCTGCTCTCTTTGCGGACAGTCAAGCATTGCTCCCTGCGCACAGGCAAGAATTGAGCGGTCGGTGTATTTATGTATTTCGTTTAAGATGTAATTATCAGAGTTAAATGCTGATACATTCGGAATATCCGTATGTGCCTTTAAGGCAACAACAGAAGCGACTTTTGCACCGGTAATTTCCACATATCTGAAGCCGTGGAAGGTAAAAAGCGGTTCAAACTCCTCTCCGTCTTCCCCTTTCGGGAAATATTCGTCTCTGTGAAGCATTTCGGGATATGTACCCGCCTGAAGACCTATGTCCGAGGCGTGCTTTTTATCATCCGTAAGCCATTCCGAATAAAACACGGTTACCTTTTCTTCGTTTTTTCCCGATAGCTTAAAGCGTACCCATCCGGAGAGATTTTCTCCGAAGTCATACACTCCGGGAGCGATTTCTCTTCCCTCAATTTCCTCAAAAATTCTTTTCGGCGGGCAGATTTTCTTTCTGTATGCACCGCCCGGTCCTGCACAGATATATGCGTTTTCCCAGCCTTCAAGTGATGTCCCGGGCTCCGACCAGTCTTTTATCTCCATTTTCGCATCATATCTTTCACCGCAACGGCGGAGCGTCATAAGTGTGGGAGAATGATGTGTCATAAAGGATGTATCGCTTGATATTGTTTCCTTTTCGCCCGATTCATACTCTATTTCCATCTGTGCAATCATTCTCGGTGTTCCCATACGCATCACGTATTCAAGGTCTGCAAGGTAAATGTGACCTACTATGGCTCCAAAGCGGTTTTTGCCTTCCTTTACAAGCTTTGTAAGATCGTAAACATTATAGTCTACGGTTTTTATATACGTCGTGCACTGAGTGGGATGAACAGAATCGGGGATTCTTTCACCGTTTAAGTAGTATGCCGCCTGCCCCAGGCCTGATACATTTAATATAACGCTTTTGACGCCGCTTTTTATTTCAAAATCCTTTACCAGATAAGGTGCCGGATAAGGATTTCTCGGATCAGGATGTGTCCACTTTTTAATATTTACAGATGTTATCCATTTCGCATTTTCAAACATAATCACACTTCCTTTACAGATTGTTTCGCTATTTCAATTTCTTTCCCGGTAACTTCTTCATCGAAGTCTGAAAAGGTGTTTTTCTCCACATCGTTTCCGGTTAAAGCTTTGTACCAGGTAAGGCCTATGGCGTATCTTCCGAGGCCGAAAGAGGCGTGGAAGGTGTCCCTGTGCACCTTTTCTATGCCGTTTTTTATCATTCTTCCGAAAACCTCGCCCGACGGAATTATGAAGTCGGCATTTATGGCTTTTGCCGCCTTTTTGTATGCCTCCTTTATGTCAGAAAGCATATCGTCGGGTGTTTTATAGGAAAGCTCTTCTGTGAGGCGCCGGCTGTCCTTTTCATAAGCCCAGGTCTGATGGATTGCGATTTTCGCTCTTGGTGCAAGCTTTCTCACAAAACCTGCAAGCTCCGTTAAGTAAGGCTCATAGGTTTCAAAGCGGGGTGCTTCACTGCTTAGCTGCTGCAATGTCACAACGTCCCACTCTTTTATTAAAAGAGCATCCTTAACAGAAATAAAAGTACCCGTTGATTTTCCGTTTATT
>JAUNRD010000027.1 GCA_030535815.1 Clostridia bacterium | reverse complement strand
GACTTGCTGACGTTGAAGAATTTCTTGACGAAGAATTAGACGAAGACGAATATGATTTCGATGATGAAGGCGTTTTCATTGAATGCACCAAGTGCGGCGATGAAGTTTATGTGGAATTCGATGCAATCAATGACGATGCAACAGTAGATTGCCCCAATTGCGGTGAGAAAATCGAAATTGAATTCGATTGCGATTGCGAAGATTGCGAAGACTGCGAATAATAGGAATAAAACGCCGTGCAACGCACGGCGTTTTTTATACGAGGTAATTTATGAATATACAGATTTTCGGAAAAAGCAAGTGCTTTGATACAAAAAAAGCGGAGCGCTATTTTAAGGAACGAAGAATTAAATATCAGCTTATTGACCTTCCTGAGTACGGTATGAGCAAGGGCGAATATAATTCCGTTAAAAATGCCGTTGGGGGTATGGAAGCTTTAATCGATAAGGAAGGAAAGGCTTATACGGATTTATATATAGAATACACCCGCCCTTCCGATGTGGAGGCAAAGCTTCTTGAAAATCCGGTGCTTTTCAAAACACCCATAGTAAGAAACGGAAAGGCGGCAACGGTTGGCTACCGGCCCGATGTATGGAAAACCTGGGAATAATGAGTTATATAAAAATCCTGAAACTTTCGTTTCAGGATTTTTGTTATATTCTGCTTTATTCGCAGAGTTATATTTTTGATAAATCAAAAACGATATTTTGTCAGACTGCGGCTGACAAAGCTGACGGGAGTCCTTTTGTACTCCCGTCAAAACACCCCAACACATTAATCATAACACAAAAGACTATGCTTTGTCAATAAAAATATGTTCAAATTTGCCATATTCTCCGTTTTATACAAAAATAAATTGTGAACTTTTGACAGTTTGCCTATTGAAAAGGCTGCTTTTAAATGCTATAATGAACTCACAAAGAAGAAAGAGAGGTAAGGTCCAATGAGATAGTAAGAAAGCTCTTTTAAGAAGGTACAATTTAATAGTGAAGGTTAAAATAATTCAATGTAAGTAAGTTAGTTAATTTATTGGTATAAAATAAACAGTAAAGAAGGAATTTGCTAAGAAGAATTGAAGACACGGCGGTGTGATACGCTTTATATATAAGTAATTGTTAATCGGCCAGGAAACCTTCGTTAAGAGAGCTGTCGGAAATTCGCCTTTTGCAAAACGACAAAACATAAATCCATCCCGTTGGGGAAGTGAAAGAGTGAGTAGTTTTGGAAGAATTGAATGAGCAAAGGGCAGATTAAGAAAGCGAGGATTAAGAAAGATGTTAGATATCAAGAGTGAACAGGAGTAGCCTTCAGTTGTGTGTAAAGAAACATAACTGAAGGCTATTTCTATTTTAAAGAAAAATCGCAGCTTTGTCCTGTAATCGCAACATTTTCATATTGAAAAAAATCCTTTTATATGTTAAGATTAAAAGAGCAAAGATACATTGACACAAAAGACGGCGAAAGCTATAATAATTCCTGAGGTGATTTTGATGAAAGTTTGTACAATACAGCCTTTATATCCCACGGACTATTCCCGTTCCGAGGAAATGTTTTTATGGGAAATGGAGGCAATGGACAAATGCGACGAAAGTATGGATTTAATCGTGCTTCCCGAATCGACTGACGTTCCCTGCTTTGCAAAAACAAGGGAAATGGCACTTGAAAGCTATAAGAAATTCAACAAAAAGCTTATTGAAAAAGCATCGGAGACCGCAAAAAGATGCAATGCGGTGCTTTTTATAAACGCATATAAGGAGGTTGAAACAGGCCTCCGCAATACTACCTATGCCTTTGACAGAGAAGGTAAAATTGCAGGGTACTATTTCAAGCAGCATTTGACACCCGGCGAAACAAGCGAAAGAAAGCTTGACAGCGACTATACCTTTGAATTTTCCGATACCGACATTATCACAATAGACGGTATCCGCTATGCCTTTTTAACCTGCTACGACTTTTATTTTTATGAGGCGTTCGCAAAAATCGCACTTGCACGCCCCGATATAATAATCGGATGCTCCCATCAGCGCTCCGACACCCACGAGGCACTTTCAATTATGTCAAAGTTCCTTGCCTATAACACCAATGCTTATGTTGTTCGCTCCTCCGTTTCTATGGATGAGGATAGCACCATCGGCGGTGGCAGTATGGTGGTGTCCCCCAAGGGAGAGATGCTTCTCAATATGGGAAGTAGGGTTGGTATGGAGTGCGTAGAAATCAATCCCGAAGAAAAATATTATAAGCCCGGCGGTTTCGGAAACCCCGATATGGCTCATTTTGAATACATAGAAAAGGGACGCCGTCCCTGGAAATACCGTCCTGCGGGAAGCGCAATCGTAAAGCATGATGCCTTGATGCCCTATCCCAGAATATGCGCGCACCGCGGCTTTAACACCGTGGCTCCCGAAAACAGTATGCCTGCCTTCGGTGCAGCTGTTGCATTGGGAGCCGAGGAAATTGAATTTGACCTATGGTACACAAAGGACGGGGAAGTGGTATCACTTCACGATCCCGACCTTGACAGAGTGTCTGACGGTACGGGAAAGGTTTACGACCATACATATGATGAGCTTTTAGCCTACGATTTCGGAATAAAATATTCCGAGGAATTCAAAGGGCTCAAGATACTTAAGTTTGAAGAAATTCTTGAAAAGTTTGCCTGCCACGTAATTATGAACATTCATATAAAGAGTGTGGACAATGTAAATCCTCTGCCTGAAGAGCACCTTAAAAAGATAATCGACCTTATAAACAAATACGACTGCGCAAAATACTCCTACTTTATGACCGGTAACGATGCGGTTCTTTCTCAGCTCAAGACTCTGGCTCCCGACATCTGCCGTTGCTGCGGCGGAGGGGATGCACCTTTAGAAATGGTTGAGCGCGGATTAAAATACGGCTGTAAGAAAATTCAGCTTGTAAACTGGGCGTTCAATAAGGAAATGATAGATAAAGCCCACGAGAACGGAATGCGATGCACGATTTTCTGGGCAGATGAAACAGAACAGGCGAAAAAATATCTTGATATGGGCGTTGACGTAATTTTAACCAACGACTATCAGAGAATATCACAGATTATAAAGTGAGGGGTTCTATGAAGCTTAACGAGATAAATATAAGAGACCCATATATACTGCTTCACGAAGGTAAATATTATCTGTTCGGCTCAAGGGCAGGAGGCAGGGAAAACTGCCAGATGGGGTTTGACTGCTACATAAGCGATAATCTTGAGGATTTTTCAGAACCCATCCCCGCATTTACTTATTACGACGGATTTTTCTGCAAAAAGGAATACTGGGCACCGGAGGTTCATTACTATAACGGAAAGTTTTATATGTTTGCAACCTTCCATCCGGAAAATGAATGCCGCGGAACATTTATTCTGGTATCCGATAAACCGGAAGGCCCATACAGTATGCATTCGGCAAGAATAACCCCTGCCGACCGGGAGTGCCTGGACGGAACACTTTATGTTGAAGACGGCGTACCTTATATGGTTTTCTGTCACGAATGGGTGCAGATTGGAAACGGAACTGTTTGCGGAGTTGAGCTTTCAGCGGACCTTAAAAAAGCTGTGGGTGAGCCCTTTCTGATGTTCGATGCGAAAAGCGGCCCCTGGGTTGGAAATATCTTCGATAAAGAAGCTTATGTAACCGACGGCCCCTTTATGATAAAGAGGGAGGATAAGCTTATGTGCCTCTGGTCAAGCTTCGGAAAGTGTGGCTTTGATGGTGGCTATGCCGTAGGAAAGGTGATTTCCGAAAGCGGAAAAATTATCGGACCCTGGAAGCATTGCGATAAGCCCCTTTATGACAAGGACGGCGGTCACGGAATGCTCTTTAAGACAAAGGAGGGGGAAGAGCTTTTCACTTTCCACGCACCAAACCGCCCTGCAGGAGCAGAAAGACCTAAATTTATTAAACTTGATTTATAAGAAAGCGGTGGTAATATGACAAAGGAACTTCTTGAAATTAAACACGACGGTTTTTACTTAAACGGAGAAAAATTTTATGTTGTGTCCGGTGACATTCAGTATTTCAGAATTTATCCCACAGAATGGCACCGTCATTTTAAGCTGGCAAAGGATTTCGGACTTACCTGTATACAGACCTATGTACCCTGGATGCTTCACGAGCCTGAAAAAGGAAGATTTGACTTTACCGGCAGACTTGATATCTGTGCTTTCCTTGATATGGCGGCAGAATACGGCTTTAAGGTGCTGCTTCGTCCCGCTCCCTACATCTGCGGAGAGTGTGAATTCGGAGGACTTCCGCCCTGGCTGTTATTCGAGGATGACCTTGAAATAAGAAGCCGCGACGAAAAGTACTTAAAGCACGTGGCGGAATACTATGACGTATTGCTCGAAAAGGTGCGCCCCTATCTTTCGACCAACGGTGGACCCATCATAATGGCGGCAATTGAAAATGAATATGGCGGTGCAGGCTACGATAAGGTTTACTTGAAAGCACTTCACGATATGATGGTAGAGCGTGGAATTGATGTTCCCTTATACACCACAGATAACTCCCAGGCAATGCTTAATATCGGCGGTCTTGATGGCGTTATGAAGGGCTCAAACTTCAGAGGCTATGACGGCGAAGCTACAAGATTTGCAGACTATACCGAAAAAGCATTCCCCGATATTCCCTTCTTTGTGGGAGAGCTCTGGGCAGGACGCGCAATTTACTGGGGTGAGCCCTATCATAAGAGAGATCCTAAGCTTGCTGTGGATGCATTCAAGGAATGCCTCGGTCGCGGATTTGTAAACTTCTATATGTTCTCCGGCGGTACAAACTTCGGATTTTCCTCCGGTGCCATAATCGGAAAGTCCTTTACGCCCCGCCCCGATACACCTGTAAGATTTATTGCCCATACCACAAGCTATGATGAGGACGCTCCTGTTTCCGAGGGCGGTCTTCCCACTGAAAAGTATTATCTTTGCAGAGAAGCTCTTGATGAATTTTTAGGAAAAGAAGTAAGGAAGGACAGAACTCTTCCCTTCGATTACGAAGTGCAGACTCCCGAAATCAGGCTTACGGAATGTGCACGCCTTTTTGACAATATAGATAATTTAACCGTTGCCGAAATTGAGCGCCCCAACGTAAGAACTATGGAATACTTAAAGCAGCAGCGCGGATTTATAATGTATTCAACAGACATTGAAACCTGGGAAACCGCAGAAAGCTATCGCCTTACACTTGCTGGTGTTCACGACCGCGCCGTTGTGTTTGACAATGAAAATTTCATCGGCGAAGTGCTCCGCGGAAGAAAGGAAGAGTCTCTCACCGTTGATATGAAGGGCAGAAGCCCCCATATCGACATACTGGTTGAGGATATTGCAAGACTTAACACCACCAAGGAAATCGACAACGACAGAAAGGGTATTACCCGTTATGTAATGTTTGATGCCGCAAAGCTTTACGGCTGGAAGATGCGCTCACTTCCTATGGAGGATATTTCAAAGGTAGAGTATAAAAAGGCGGGCGATTTTACCTTTAAGGAAAACGATCCCATATTCTATAAGGGTACCTTCGATGCCAAGGCAGGCGTTGACACCTATCTTGATATGCGATCCTGGGAGAGAGGATTTGTTGTAATTAACGGCTTCAATCTCGGCCGTTTCTGGAGCGTTGGCCCTCAGTATACCCTTTTTGTGCCCGGCGGACTTCTTAAGGATAAGGACAATATAATAGAAATCTTTGAGGTAAGCCCCAAGGAGAAAAAAGAAATGGTCGGAACACTTACGGAGCCCATTATGGAAGGCGACTGATTATCGGAATGTTAAAATATCCGTTGCAGGAAACTGTAACGGATATTTTTTTGTATTTCGGAAAAACTTTCGATTCAAAACCTATTGACATAAGAAACGAAAAAAAGTATAATAAGCCTATAATGCGGAAAACAGAGAACGGAGGAATGAAAAAATGGCTAAAATAACGGCGGATTTTACGAAAATAACAGGCAGAATAAAGCCGATGCACGGCGTGGGACAGCCTCCCATAACGGGACTTACCAACGAAATGTTTCATTACCTTAAGGAAGCGGGAATTCCTTATGCCCGTCTTCACGATGTCGGAGGAATGTTCGGTGGCGGTTGCTTTGTTGATATACCAAACCTTTTCCCCGATTTTGATGCGGACGAAAAAGACCCCTCCAATTACGCTTTTGAATTTACGGATAAAATAATTGAAGGCCTTATGGAAAACGGCTGTGAGCCCTTCTTCCGTCTCGGCATAACCATAGAAAACTATGTTAATGTAAGAGCATACAGGGTTGATCCTCCGAAGGATTTTCATAAGTGGGCGAGAATCTGTGAGCAGGTTATAAGACATTATAACGAAGGCTGGGCAAACGGTTATAATTATAACATAGAATACTGGGAAATATGGAACGAGCCTGAAGGAAAACCTATGTGGAACGGCACCTTCGAAGAATATTGCCGTCTTTACGAGGTTTCGAGTAAGCATTTGAAAGAATGTTTCGGTGATAAGATAAAGGTTGGCGGCTATGCTTCCTGCGGATTTTACGCAATAGACAAGGACCCTGAAATAACCGGAATAGGACTTGATCCTACAAATTCCAACGAAAAATACATAAAGAATTTCTTTACCTTCCTTGAATATATAACAAGCGAAGAGCATAAGTCGCCAATCGACTTTTTCTCCTGGCACAGCTACGGAGCAGTTCACAGAATAATAAAGCAGGCGGAATATTGCCACAAATTTCTTGTTAAGTACGGACTTTCCGGTATAGAGGAAATTCTTAACGAATGGAACCCTTGCCATACTATGGAAAACAAGTGCACAGGCTGGGCAGCGGCGCAAAACCTTGCGGTATTGCTTGCAATGCAGAAAAGCACTCTTACGATGATGAACTACTATGATGCAAGATGTGGCAGCTCTATTTTCTCCGGGATGTTCAATCCCGATACAAAAAAGCCCTATCCCAACTATTACGGCTTTATGTCATTTAACAGTTTATACAAGCTTAAGGATGAGGTTTATACAGATTCCGACGATAAAAATCTTTTCGTAGGCGGTGCGACAGACGGCAAAAAGAAAGTTTTGGTTTTGTCAAACATCAACGCTGCAGCTACGGAAACAGAATTGTGCATTTCGGGAGCAGATACTTCTGATGTTGAAATTTTAATGATAAATGATGAATACAAATATTCTCCCACTGGCAAAGAATTTGTTGACGGAAAGCTTGTAATTCCGCCTCATACCTGTGTGGAAATTAAGTTTTACGAATAAGGGAGCAAGGCTATGACGAAGATTAAAGCAGACTTTACCAAAATAACCGGAAAAATAAAGCCTATGCACGGCGTTGGTCAGCCCCCTATGTGCTTCGGCTCCGATGAGCTTTTCCATTATCTTAAAGAAGCAGGAATTCCTTATTCCCGTCTCCACGATGTGGGAGGTTGGCTTGGCGGTGGCTTATATGCCGATATACCCAACGTTTTCCCGAATTTTGATGCGGACGAAAATGACCCTTCAAATTACACCTTTGAATTTACGGATTTACTTATAGGTCACCTTATGAAGGCAGGCTGTGAGCCCTTCTTCCGTCTTGGTGTAACAATTGAAAACCGCTGGGATTTAAGGTCTTTCAGAGTGTTTCCTCCCAAGGATTTTCATAAGTGGGCAAGGATTTGCGAACATATAATCCGCCACTATAACGAAGGCTGGGCAAACGGCTTTAACTACAATATCGAATATTGGGAAATATGGAACGAACCTGAAGGAAATCCTATGTGGCAGGGAACTTTTGAAGAATACTGTCACCTTTACGAAGTGGCTTCAAAGCACCTTAAGGGATGTTTCGGCGACAAGATAAAGGTGGGTGGCTATGCTTCCTGCGGATTTTATGCCGCTGATAATGATCCTGAAATAACGGGAATAGGTTTAGATCCTGCAAATTCCAACGAAAGATACATAAAAAACTTCTTTACCTTCCTTGAATATATAACAAGCGAAGAGCATAAGTCTCCGATAGACTTTTTCTCCTGGCACAGCTATGGAGCTGTTCACAGAATAATAAAGCAGGCGGAATATTGCCACAAAACACTTGATAAATACGGACTTGGCGATATAGAAGAAATTCTCAACGAATGGAACCCCTGCCATACAATTAAAAACAAGCGTGGCAGCTGGGCAGCGGCACAAAACCTTGCGGTGTTGCTTGCCATGCAGAAAAGCACACTTGCAATGATGCATTATTATGATGCCCAGATAAGTTATTCTATTTTCTCGGGAATGTTCAATCCTGACCTTGGAATTCCTTATCCCAACTACTACGGCTTTATGTCCTTTAACAGTTTATATAAGCTTAAAGACGAGGTTTTCACAGAAACGGACGATGAAAATTTATTCATAGCCGGTGCGACAAACGGAAAGAAAAAGGTTCTTGTTATGTCAAACATCAACAATAAAGAACTTGAGGTTACATTTGATGTTACGGGTGCTGACCTTTCAGACTGTGACATTTTAATGATAAACGACGAATACACTTACACGCTTACAGGCAAGGAAATAATTGACGGAAAGCTCGTAATTCCAGCCAATACCTGCGTGGAAATTAAATTTTATAATTAAGGAGAGTTATTATGAACAGTATTAAAGTTGATTTTTCTAAAATCAAAGGCGAAATAAAGGCACTTCACGGCGTATGCTGTGCACCTTATTCAATCAATGCAGGCCCCAATCAGGGAGCCATTGACAGGTTTTTCAAAGAGGGACATATTCCTTACTGCCGTCTTCACGATTGCACGGGGGGCTATGGCGGAACATACTTTGTTGACATCCCCAATGTGTTCCCCGATTTTGATGCAGACGAAAACGATCCCGCAAACTATGATTTTCATTATAGCGATGAATACATAAAGGCAATTCAGGATTCCGGCTGCGAAGCTTACTACCGCCTTGGTGTTACGATTGAGTGGGGAAGTAAAAAGTATACTTCTGTTATGCCTTCTGACTTTTCAAAGTGGGCAAGAATTTGCGAACATATCATAATGCACTATAACAAGGGCTGGGCAGACGGCTTTGAATATGACCTTAAATACTGGGAAATATGGAACGAGCCCGAAAACCCCGGCAATCAGTGGGGACCCTGCCAGTGGAGCGGAACAAAGGAAGAATTTTATGACCTTTACAGAGTTACTTCGAAGTATCTTAAGGAAAAGTTCCCCGAAATTAAAATCGGTGGATATGGCTCCTGCGGATTTTACGAAGTTACAAGAGAGAAGATTCCTGCAGGTTTCAAGGCTTTCGTACCTTACTTCGTAGATTTCCTTAAAATGATAAAGGAAGAAAACCTTCCTCTTGATTTCTACTCCTGGCATATCTATACCGGCGATGAGCTTGAATTACTTGCTCACGCAAAGTATGTAAGGGAGACACTTGATTCATTCGGTCTTACCGAAACCGAATCTCATCTTAATGAATGGAACATTCACGCCGAGGGAAGAGGCTTCCCCTCTAAGCACACAATGGAAGGCGCAAGCTTCAATGCGGCAGTTCTTTCAATGCTTCAGGAAACACCCTATCTTGATAAGGCGATGTATTATGCTTTCCAGTACAGGACCGGCTATAACGGATTTACTAATCCCATCACTCATGAAGCGCAGTATCCCTGGTTCTCCTTTGTGGCATTCGGCGAGCTTTATTCCCTTAAAAATCACGTTGATGTAGCTACTGAAGGTGAGCACATCTATGCCACTGCGGCAACCAACGGAAAAACTTCCGGCGTTCTTTTATCGAACTTCAAAAATGAGGATGGTGTGATTAAAACCGAGCTTTCGGGAATCCCCGAAAATGCAACGGTAACACTTTACCGTATAAGAGAGGGAGAAATGCTTAAGGAGGATTTCTCTGTTTCTGCATCGGGAAATCTCGCGCTTAAGATAAACCTTCCCCTGTGGCAGGTAGCATACTTGAAAATAGAAGCGTAAAATCAAAGGCGGTACTTTTGATGAGTGCCGCCTTTCTTTATGCAGGTGACAAAATTACATGTTTTGGTGACATATTTCTATTGCTTTTTTTTATGCAAAGCGGTATACTTAAAAAAAGGAGGTGGGATTTGTGTCCGGAAATTTGTTTAAGTGGCTTGACTATTGCGATGATATAAGATATTACTGCGACGACGAAGAGGGCAGAGGAGATGCAAAAGTTAAGTTTTATTCCCACGGCGAAACGATGGAAATGTATGTTACCGCAGAAAAAAGCCGTGTGCGGAAGATTGAACTGAGATGGAAAAGAAAAACGGAAAATCCCGTATATGTTTTAGGCGATTCCTGGGAGAGAGCCTGCGGAAACCTTTCCTGGCAACCATTGAACGGGGACATGGCTATGCCCTGGTATTTCCTGGCAACTGACGGAAGCAGGACATTGGGTGTAGGTGTTAAGACAGGAGCATCAAGTTACGTATGCTTTTCGTGTGATGCATCGGGTATAACGGCATCGGTTGATTTAAGGTGCGGAGGAGTAGGAGTTGACCTTTCGGGAAGAGAAATTCTTGCCTGCACCTTTGTAAGCAAAGTGTATTACGATATTTCGCAATTTGAAGCAGCAAAGGAATTCTGCCGTCTTATGTGCGATAATCCCATACTTCCGAAAGAGCCTGTTTACGGCGGGAATAACTGGTATTATGCCTACGGCAAATCAAGCTATGAAGAAATTATGGCAGATGCCCGATTGATAGCCCGCCTTGCGGGAGATAACAAAAACCGCCCCTTTATGGTAATTGACGACGGCTGGCAGATTAATCCCTGCGACGGACCGTGGCTTCCCAACGAAAAGTTCGGGGATATGAAAAAAATTGCATCTGAATTCAAGGCTATGGGTGTACGCCCTGGAATATGGTTCCGCCCACTTATGAATACCGCTGTTCAGGCGGAGCATCCCGACTGGTGTCTTGTCAGAGGAAATTCGCGGTGTCTGGATCCGTCTCATCCCGAGGTTAAGAAGCTAATAAAGGAAGATGTTGAAAGAATAAAAAGCTGGGGCTTTGAGCTTATCAAGCACGATTTTACTAACTTTGATGTAAACGGAAGCTATTCGTATGACCTTAAAGGAAGCATAACTAATTTTACGGGATGGTCATTTTATGATAATAAAAAGACCGGTGCGGAAATTTTAAGGGAGCTTTATAAGCTCATAAAGGAAACGGCTGGAGACATATACATTATCGGCTGTAACACATCACCTCACCTTTGTGCAGGATATGTGGAGATAAACCGCGTAGGAAATGACACCAGCGGTAAGATGTGGAACTATAACAGAAAGAACGGACTTAATGCCCTTGCCTTCAGACTTTGCCAGGACAATGCTTTCTATAAGGTGGATGCAGACTGTGTGGGAATACTTAATGATAACATCCCCTGGGAATTAAACCGTCAGTGGCTGGATGTTTTGTCAAAAAGCGGAACTCCTCTTTTCGTGGCAGTCGAGCCTTCGGCTATGACTCCGCAAATGGAAAAGGACTTGAAGGAAGCCTTCAGGATAAATTCCCTTCAGGAAGATGTGGCAGAGCCTCTTGACTGGATGTATAACACCAGCCCTCAGAACTGGATGATAAACGGACAACGGTATGAATATGACTTTTTTATGGGAGAATATCCCGAGATAAAATAAGGAGGAATAAAAATGGTAGATATTTTAAGAAACCCCGACTTCGTTAAAATTTTCTGCGACGAAGAAAATTTTGACACAAAAGTGGATTTTGAAACTGAAGGAAGAAAGTTGAAGGTTTTCGTAACGGCAAACGAAAGCCATCCCAGAATGATTTGCCTTCGCTGGAACTATAAAACAGAGGAACCTGTTTCCGTAATGGGCGATAAATGGGAGCGAAGCTACGGCGATATGACATGGCACTCGCTTAACGGCGAAACCTTTATGCCCTGGTACTTTATTGTAAATAACGGAAAAGACAATGCATGCTGCGGTGTGATGACAGGTTGCTCAAGCTTTGTGTCCTTCCAATATGATGCTTCGGGCGTAACTGCCTGGGTTGATGTTCGCTGTGGCGGCGTTGGCGTTGATTTATCGGGACGCAGACTTCTTGCCTGCACGGTGGTTTGCGAGCATTATGAAAATATGTCAGCCTTTGATGCGGCAAAGGCATTTTGCCGTGTTATGTGCGAAAATCCCATACTTCCCAAAGAGCCCGTTTACGGAAGCAACAACTGGTACTATGCTTACGGAAACTCAAGCTTTGAAGAAATTATTGAAGATGCGCGCCTTATTTCTTCTCTTGCAGGAGAAAACAAAAACCGTCCATTCATGGTAATAGATGATGGCTGGCAGATAAATAAATGTGACGGTCCCTGGATTCCCAATGAAAAGTACAGAGATATGAAAGAGGTTGCAGACCGTTTCAAGGAAATGGGAATTCGCCCGGGTATATGGGTAAGATTCCTCCGCAGTTCTGCAATTCAATCGGAGCATCCCGACTGGTGCGTACAAAGGGATGTAATGAAATATC
>JAUNRD010000329.1 GCA_030535815.1 Clostridia bacterium | reverse complement strand
CAAGCATTGCTTTAAGCTCGTTAAATTTATTTATAAACATATCCATCTGTGAAAGCAACGCGTCTTTGTTTGCAACAAAAAGCTCGCTCCACATAAGGTCATTTATACGGGCAATTCTGGTTAAATCCCTGAAGGAGTCACCCGTGAATTTTTCCATATTTTCTTTATCGTTGCAGGTCATCAGCGTGATGGCAATACAATGGGTAAGCTGAGAAAGAAAGCCTATCATTTCATCGTGTTCTTCAGGGCTGAGAGTTGTTACGTTGGAAAAGCCTAAAAGCCTTCCGAGCTCAAGACAGGTGTTAATTGCCTCGGGGGTGTTTTTATCCGTCGGAGTAACGATATAGTTTGCTCCCGCAAACATCTTATCGGTGCTGTTTTCAACGCCCGACACCTCACGGCCTGCCATGGGATGTGCCGCGATAAACTCAACATCGTCCCTTAACATATCCTGAATTTTATAAACGATGCTTCTCTTTACACCGGTTACGTCCGTTATAATCGCTCCGCTTTTTAAAAGCTTCTGATTTTTTTCTATCCACTCAACAAAAACATGAGGATAAAGGGCAAATATCACAAGGTCAGCCTCGCCTATTATTCTTTCGTCAAGGTGAATTGTTCCTTCATCAATCATCCCTTCATTAAGGGCATAATCGATGGAGCTTTGCTCCTTCGTTATTGCCGAAATATGAAACCCGAATCTTTTTAGTCCCCTTGCATAGCTTCCGCCTAAAAGACCAAGTCCCACTATAAGTATTTTTTTACTTACGTCTACTATCATTTCAATTCCACCTTTGCTCCTAATGCTGCAAGCTTTTCATAAAAGTCAGGCATACTCTTTTTTACCGCTCCCGCATCCTCGATTATGCCGCCGTAAACGGTGGATAAAACCGCCAGACTCATTGCAATTCTGTGGTCGTTATGGCTACTTAATGTAACAGTTGGCGAATGAAGGTCGCTCTTTTTAACCGTTACGGAATTCTCAAAAACCAAAATTTCCGCTCCGAACTTTGAAAGCTCCTCCTTCATAACCTCTGCCCTGTCAGACTCCTTTATTTTAAGCCTTGCGGTATCCTTAAATTCTGCTCCGCCAAGATATGCCGCAACGGTAAAAAGTATGGGTGCAAGGTCGGGGCAATCGGCTAAGGACAATTCCTTTTTGCCGTTTTTGATATCCTCAAAATACTTTTTGCAGATTTTATCGCCCTGAAGGGAATTTTCGTCAACTCCCGTAACAAACACATTACTTTCAAGGTAATTTAAGGCTTCGAAAAATGCCGCATTTGACCAGTCGCCTTCAACTTCGGCATTGCATCTTTTATAGCATTGTCCGCCTTTTATCCTAAAGACTCTGTCGCCGTCAAAATAAATGTCTATACCGAAAGCTTTTAGTGCCGAAAGCGTCATTAAAATATAGCTTTTGCTTTCAAACTTGCCGGTTATTTTAATTTCGCTGTCGCCCGAAAGTTTCGGCAATGCAAAAAGTAACCCTGTTATAAACTGGCTGCTTATATCGCCTCTTATTTCATAGCTTCCGCCCTCAAGCTTACCTTTAAGCTTTAAGTAATTCTTGCCCTTTTCAAAGAAGATTCCCTGACGCTCAAAAATTTCCTCATATACGGCAAGGGGCCGCTCGAAAAGCCTTTCGCTTCCGTATAATGTAACCTCATCGCCCGTCAGGCAAAGGGGAATGAAAAACCGAAGCGTGCTTCCGCTTTCATTTACGAAAAGCTTTTTATCGCCCGAAGGAATTTCTGCATCCTTAACGGTAAGCACTCCGTCATCGTAAATCGCCGTTTTGCCCAGGACTTCCATGCATCCAATTGTGGCTTTTATATCCTCGGAAAGTGCTACGTTGCTTATCCTGCTTTCGCCCTCTGACAGTGCCGCAGAAATTATAAGGCGGTGTGCCATACTTTTTGATGGCGGTGCTTTAACTGTTCCTGATAAGGCACCTTTTTCAATTACCGCTATCATTTTTAACGTCCCTTTCAATTAAATACTCAATTGCCTTTATATATCCGTCAAAGCCAAGGCCGGTTATGGTTTTTTCGCAATAATTTCTTACATAGCTTATCTGTCTGAAGTCCTCTCTTTCGTCAACCTTTGAGATGTGAACTTCAACCGCAGGAATGCCGACTGCTTTTAGTGCATCAAGCAACGCCACACTTGTATGGGTGTAAGCACCGGGGTTTATTACAATTCCGTCCTTTGTGCCGTAGGCCGACTGGATTTCGTCAACCAGCGCACCTTCGTGGTTTGACTGATAGCATTTTACCTCCACATTTTTTTCCTTGCAGTAGGCTTCTATCATATCGGTTAAATCCTTATAGGTGGATTTTCCGTAAATATCAGGTTCTCTTATCCCCAGCATATTTAAGTTGGGGCCGTTAATTACAAGTATTTTCATATAATTAACCTCTCAGTATTTTTATAATATTTTCTGCATTTTCATTTGCATCGTTTCCGATTTTTACTTTAATATCCGAAACAGAAGTATAAATGGGGAAACGTTCATCATAGCGCTTTTTAAGAAGCTCTCTGTTTTGAGATAAGGGCCTGTCAGGAGTCGGAAGAATGTCAGATAAATCTCTGTCAAGAAAAACGATTTTTCCGTTTCTTTTAAGTCTTTTTATGTTTTCTTCTCTTAAAACCGCTCCGCCGCCTGTTGCTATGACAAGTCCGTTTTTATCGGAAAGATTTTTTATGGTTTCTGCCTCGATTTTTCTGAATTCCGGTTCACCACGGTTTTTGATTATTTCATCGGGAGTCATACCGCTCTTTTTTATCTCATC
>JAUNRD010000026.1 GCA_030535815.1 Clostridia bacterium | reverse complement strand
TTTACCCATAAAAATATGCACCTCCAAAAGTGTCTAACTTTTGGGGTGCATATCAGTTGCCTGCTGTTTTTTATTTTACTTTTTCATCAAGGTAAATAAGAGATTTTTTAACCATTATATTGCCCAGTTCAACGGATGCGTCCTTTGCACTTTCTGCAAACCAGTGGTGTATGTCACCGAGGCGTTCTTTTTTTACTGAGTCAGGGTATAATGCCATTAAAATAGAGCACTCATATTTTCCTGCATGGTCATAGCCTGTTGCTTTCTGAACTTCTGTGCTCATTGTGGGAATTACCTTTATCCAGGAAAACGGGTCATCGCCTCCGCCGAGATTGTCATAGTAGTCAGAAAAGCTTTCGCTGCCCCACCAGCCTTTGCCAAGGGTTTCCTCCAGATAGCGCATTGTGGCACGCTTTGCCGCCTTCATATAGGATAGCGTCATCGGCATAAGGCTTTCGGATTCAAACTGGTGGTGTATTACAACATAAATGTTACGAAGCCCTGCATAAAGCATATTTTTGAATATCCCGAAAAGGTAGGATTCAAAGACATCCTCTTCAATGTGTACTGTTCCGCTGGTTTCGTCGGCAACGGCATAGCTTGAGGGGCTGTAATAAACCGTGGGATAAATCATAATTTCTTTTTTTTCTGAAAGCTTTTTTATAAGTCCTTCGGCAATTAAAGAGTCGCATCCGAAAGAACAGTGAGCACCGTGATATTCCACCGTTCCGCCACACAAAACAACAGGTATTTTCTCATCCTTTACCCTTGCGAGTTCTTTTGGAAAACTGAAATTAAGATCCATAATATCCTCCTTATTCGGCATAGCCCAAAGTGGTATAGTAGGCAAGGTTAACCTGGCGGTTGTCAAGTCTTCCGTACTGCACAACTATGGGCGCATTGCTCGAAAGTTTCATAGCATATTGTTTTTCAAAGGGAACAGCAAAGCCGCACATATCGGTTAAATTGTTCATCCTGAAGCATTTTACTCTGTTTTTTTCAACAGTCCAGCTTATTTCTTCGTATGCATCACGGTCAGTGAAGAAAAGCTTAACGGAAATAGTAGCATCAATCTCTGAATCATTTACTATGATTACAGATTCATGCCCTTTTAATTCTCCTTCGCCTTCGGGTGGAAGCTCGCAATCCGGGATTATCCATTCTTTTTTACCGACAGTCATGTTATCCCTCCTTAAAAGTCAAGCTCAATTATTCCTCGGTTGAGATAATTGGTCATTGAAGTACAGCCTGCTTTGGTTATTGCAACGCCCTTTTCCCAACGTACGCCAAAGCCGTCACCTGAAATAAAGGTGTCTACCTGGAAGGTCATATTTTCCTCTAAAGGATAGTCTGAAATGGTTTCCATCCAGGGTGCTTCAACTTCAATCATACCTGTGCCGTGGCAAGGACCGTAAACGAAGTTGTCCTTAAAGCCGTTGTCAACATACATCTTATAGAAATCTTTTGCAATGGAGCTTGCCATAACACCTGCTTTAAGGCGGTCAACTGTCCAGTTATGTGCATCTAAACAGAACTTTACAACTCTTTTTCGCTCGCCTTCCAGTTTTCCCATAACCACAGGAAGACCTATAGAGGGAGAATAACCGTCAATTTTTGCAGACAGGTTAAGCTGAACAATATCTCCCTTATTTATTTCTCGGTAGCCGGAACGGCTTATGGCGTGACTTGTGGATTTTTCGCTGAATACATACATGGGCAGACCTTCGTATTCTGCGCCTTCCTCGTAAATTACTTTCTGTGCTATACCAACCATCTGAAGCTCGGTAACGCCCGGGCGAAGATTTCTTATTACTTCGCTTGTTGCGAGGTCGATGATTCTGAAGCCTTCCTTTATGCATGAAAGCTCGTTTTCGCTTTTGATTTTACGAAGATTAACCATAATATCGTTGCACTTTAAAATTTCAGCCTTCGGAAAGCTTTCTTTAAGCCCTTCAAAGATGGGAAGAGTGCATTCGACATAGCTTCCTAATCCGATTTTTATGTTTTCGCCCTTTACGCCGATTGCCGAAAAAACGTCACGGAATGTACTTGCCTGAAGCTCGGGATATGATGGATCGGCAGACTCACGGAATTCCCGGAGACAGAAAATTTTGTTCATCTTCGCAACGTCCTTTGCAAAGATAATACACTCCGGGCCCACCATTAATGCTGCATCTCCGTTAGCGGCGATGGCAACGCCTGCTCTTTCGAATAAGGGCCAGAAACCCGAAAAATATCTGGCATTGGCATAGTCGGACTCGGTTGAGCATACAACCATAACATCCAGCCCTTTGTCTGCCACCATTTTTGCGGCGCGGGCAATTCTTTCTCTGTATTCATAATCGGGGATACAAATTCTTGACATATAAAAAACCTCCTTTATAACTTTAGTTCATTATACAGAAAGTTTTGCTGTTTGTATTTGGATAATGTTAAAAACATTTTGCACAATATTAAATAAAATTAATATAGAACAAATTTTCTGTTGACAAAACGGGTAAAAATGCTAAAATTTATGTGGGCGGTGATATTATGGATTTTAAGCTTAAGGAATTTAAGATGGCAATCACGGTGAGCAGAATTGCCAACATTCATTATTTTGAATTTACAAAAGAATATCATACTACAAAAGACAGCCATCCATTCAGGGAGCTTGTCTATGTTGATAACGGAGAGATTTCCGTGGAAGCAGAAAACTATAAGGGAATCCTTAAAGAAGGTATGATGATAATACATAAAACAGGGGAGACTCATTCACTCCGGTGCATCAATAACACAGCCCCTAATGTAATCATAATCGGTTTTGAGTGCGATTCGGAAAGACTTGATGTGTTTTCAGGAAATGCCGTTAACTTAAATTCTGTTTTGCAGAAAATTTTAACGGAAATTATAAAAGAGGGAAGATCTGTTTTTGAAGGACCTTATGATATCCCTAATCTTCGTGATATGAAAAAAAAGAAAGACTATCCCTTTGGGGCAGACCAAATGATAAAATTAAAGCTTGAAACGTTTTTAATAGAGCTTGTACGCACATCCGAGGCTGAAAGATTGTCACATGAAAATGAAACAGGTGACAGAGACCTGTCCGAGATATGCAACTACTTAAAAGCAAATTTCAGGGAAAAAATTACATTGTCCGAGCTTTGCTTCATTTTCGGGACAAACAAAACCACCCTTTGCAGTATGTTCAAAAAGGCAACAGGTGATACGGTGATAGGCTATATCAATGCACTGAAAATAAAGGAAGCGAAAAAGCTTATGAGAGAGGGGAACTATAATTTATCCGAAATTGCATCCATACTCCGCTTTTCTTCGCTCCATTATTTCAGCAGACTTTTTAAGAAAATGGAAAATATTTCTCCGTCGGATTATATAAGAACAATAAAATCAAGGCTTGATATATAAAACAGCGTGCAGAAATTCTGCACGCTGTTTTATATATCCATATTTCGCAGTAGCACGGCTTTTCCGCGCCAGGAAAAGGCGTAATTGCCATATTTTTTCGTAAATTCCTTATTTGACAGTTTTTCGATATCTTCCTTTTTAAGATAAGGGATTCTGTTTTCCGTAAATTCTGCCATAGCGTAAAGCGGTGCTCTATTCATTAAGCATACATCCTGGCAGGTGTCACAGCCCCATATGAGGTTTGATTTTTTTAGCAGCTTTATTTCTTTATCCGAAAGCTCACCCTTTTTCTGGGATATGTGGCTTATACATTTTGTTACGTCAAAGCCGTTTACCGAAAGCGCGCCGCCTGTGCAGGCATTTATGCATTTATTGCAGGAAAGGCAGCTTCCGTCAATCGGCAAGTCGGGCTCAAGTTCAAGGTTCGTTAAGGCATAGCCGATGAAAAAGTAGGAGCCTAAGTTTTTATTTATTAAAAGACGGTTTTTTCCGATTACACCAAGCCCTGAACGATATGCAACATCTATGTTGTCAATGGGGCCCACGTCCACGCGGATTTCAAAATCTTCTGTAAAGGGAGAAAGAAGCGCATTAAGCTTTTCTTTTGCAAGCACGTGATAGTCAATTCCCCTTGCATACATAGAAATATTTGCCTTTTCGCCGTCCTCAAAATAATAGGGGAACAGGCAGCATACGGCACATTTTCCCTCGTGAATGCAAAAGCCGATTTCCGTTATGCCAAGGGATTTTGCTTTGTTTTTTATTTCTTCTTTTATATTTTTTTTAGACATTCTATTAAAATTCCCTCCCTTACACCTCTGTTGCAAAGGGTAATTTTATCGGCACCGGTCAGCTTGAAAAGCACTGAATAGGGCGTGATGCCGGCATTTATTATGTCATATCGGTCAGAAAAAGAGGGGCGTTGCTTTAATATTTCCCTGTCTTCTGTAACTATTTTTCCGTAAACTTCAAAAAATTCATCACGACTCATGGTTGCACCGTCATAAAGCTTATCTGCATAGGAGAAAAGTGAGCGGATTGAACCGCCGAGCCCTATTAATACGGCACCGTCCTTTTTATCTATAAAGGGAAGGCAGGAAAATTCATCAGTGAAAAGAGCAGTGAGAGAATCAATATCTGTTCCTTTTGCATCGGTTGCAACAACAGAGCCCAGCGGAAGGGAAGTATGTCCGCAAACAGCGCCGTTTTCTGCGCGGATAATTTCAATGCTTCCGCCGCCGACATCCATTAAAAAGGCGGGATTCTTTCCTGCTAAATCCTCTGCGGCGATAAAGTCGTATCTTGCCTCATCGTCGCCTGAAAGAATTTCAACTCTTATACCGGTTTTGGCATATATAATCTTTAATATTTCATCGGAATTTTCAGCACGACGGATTGTCTCCGTTGCAACTGCCTTTACAATGTCGCATTTTTCCTGCTTTATGATGTCGGAAAACTCCGAAAGAGCCGAAAGTGTACGCTTAAAAGGCTCTTCTTTTATTAAATTATCCTCTGAAAGACCTTCGGAAAGTCTTACATAGAGCCTTTTATTGACGGTAACTTCCATTTTTCCGCCTGATACCTTCCAGATAGTCATTCTTGCGGAATTTGAGCCTAAATCAATTATTGCGATTTTCATATCTTTGCTCCTTTACTTTTCTTTTTATATCTGCTATTATAATTAAAGGTGATTTTATGGTTGATTATTGTCTTTCGTTTTTAAATATGGAAAAAGCGGGCTTTTCAGAGAGGATTTCGGATGAAGAATTTTTTTCCGAGCCCTGCACAATACTTTCGGAAAACGGGAATTTTTATGTTTCTGCCGTTCCGGAGATTCTTCCGGAGCTTAAAAAAATAGAGAATTTTTTCTCTGACGAGAGCCTCGAAAAAATTTATAATCTGTCCGAAAAATACTTGAAAGACAGAGGCTTTTCCATCGATAAACACATAAGTATAATAAGATGTTTTGACTTGACAGGCGTCAGAGGATGCGAAACCGAAGCGGTGCTTCTTAAAGGATGCGAAGAAGATGCGCTTTTTTCAGACCTTCCCTATCTTGTTTCAAAGGGGCCGGTCTTTGGCATCCTGAAGGATGAAAGGGTAGTTTCCCTTGCAGGAGCGGTGTTAAAAGACGGAGTTTACAACGTTCACATTGAAACAGCCCCGTCTGAGCGGAAAAAGGGCTATGCCAAAGCCTGTCTTCTTGCATTGTGCAACTATTTGTATAAGGAAAACGCAAGGATATTATATGAGTGCCGCAGCGAGAATACGGCATCAGTAAGCACAGTTGCGGGAGTTGGCGGAACGGAAGTGTGCAGTTATGTCCGCTTTATAGGTAGAAAATAGGGCTGTCTCTGACAGCCCCTTTTTATTATTCTTCTGCGCCAAGTCTTTTTGAAATTGCATCAAGCTTGTCCTTATAGGAGGTCATTGCCTGAAGAGTGGAAATACGTAAGTCCTTAAGCTTGTCAAATTCACTTTTAAGCTCTTCTTCTGTGTTTTTTCTTAATGTTTCGGCTTCAAAGGCTGCGGTTTCTTTAAGCTCCTCAGCTTCCTTTGCCGCATCGGCAAGGATTTTAGCCGCTTCTTTTTCGGCAGAAACAATTGCATTTGCAACATGATCCTTTTCCTTTTCGGAGTCACCTAAGGCAGCTTCAAGCTCGGCTATTTTTTTCTCAAGCTCAGCTATTTTGTCCATAAGAGCGCCCTTTTCTTCAGCCAGCTCCGAAAGCTTGACGGAATTTGCAAGAGAAAGCTCAGAAAAGAAATCATGAACGCTTTTTTTACTGTAGCCGCCCAAAGCGGTTCCTTTTAATGAAGTTATATCCATAGGGATCCTCCCGTTTCTTTCGTAATATATTCCTATTATAACGCCTAAATCATAAATTGTCAATAACGCCGATTAATAATGTGCCGCCTGAAAGCTTCATGATTTTTACCGGGTGTATTTCGCCCGATAAATCCCTTTCACTTTTCACGGCAACGCGGACATAGTTTTCAGTGTAGCCTTCATAAACTCCGTCCTTACCTTCTTCAAAAAGAACAGAGACGGTTTTGCCCGTAAAACTTTCGGAAAAGGCTTTTGAAAGCTTTAGTCCTTCTTCTATCAAAAGCTTTGCCCGCTCAGAGCGCACCGATAGGGGGATTTGCTCCATTTTAGCGGCAACGGTGCCACGCCTTTCCGAATAGGGGAAAACGTGAAGCCTTGAAAAAGCCGCCTTTTTTGTATTTTTACAGGTAATTGCAAATTCTTCTTCCGTTTCGCCGGGAAAGCCCGTTATTATGTCGGTGGTTATGGCGGCATCCGGCATAGATGTGCGGATTTTTTCTAAAATATCAAGAAAGCCTTCTGCCGTATAATGGCGGTTCATCCGCTTTAAGGTTTCGGTGCATAATGACTGGGCAGATATGTGGAAGTGATGGCAAACGCCGGGGATAAGGGATATTCGGCTGATAAAATCATCGGTAAAGGCTCTGGGGTCTATGGAGCTTAAGCGTATTCTTTCAAAAGCAACTTCCTTTGAAAGACGCTCAAGAAGGTCGATAAGGCTTGTATCGCCTAAGTCCTTTCCATAGCTTGCGACTTCAATTCCCGTTAAGACGATTTCAAGAAAGCCTGCTTCCTTAAGGGCTTTGGCTTCGGCTATTACAGAATCGGGGTTCTTGCTTCTCACCCTTCCTCTTGTATAGGGGATAATGCAGTAGGAGCAGAAATTGTTGCATCCGTCCTGGATTTTTATATATGCGCGGGTACGCTCGGAAGTGTCGGGTTCGGGAAGATACTCAAATTCCGACACCTTTGATATATCCTTTACGATGGAACCTGCGGCGCTTTCTAAAATCATTTCAATAAAATGATTGCGGTCGGATGTCCCGGCAACCAGATTCACGCCGAGTGCCTTTACATCTTCCGGATCGCTTTGGGCATAACAGCCTAAAACGGCAATGAAAGCATCGGGATTCTGCCGCTTTGCCCGCCTTATCATCTGGCGGGATTTTTTATCGCCGGTATTGGTGACGGAGCAGGTGTTTATTATGTAAATGTCGGCAATTTCTTCAAAATTCACCGGTTTTAAGCCGTTTTTCTCCAAAATTGCGGATATGGCATTGGATTCGTATGAATTTACCTTGCAACCCAACGTATGTACTGCAAAAGTTTTTTCGCTCATAAATTTCTTCCTTTATATATGGTCATAAAAGCTCAGAAAAGCTTTCGATAAAATATTCTGCTTCTTCCTTCATTGCGGATAAGGGGCGGCTTGTTGCTTTGTCGTAAACCGTGCAAAAGTCCATCCCTGCTTTGTGTGCGCTTTTAAGCGCATCGTAAATATCGTCAAAAACAAGGCAGTTTTCGCATTTTTCTTCCGCGATTTCGGCGCATCTTAAATAAATGTCGGGATATGCCTTGCCCCGTCCCACATCATCGGTAAATACGATGCGGTCAAAATATTCTTCAATTCCGAGGTTTTTGAGGGATGCAAGGCAGCATTCTTTTTTGCAGGAGGTGGCAAGAAGGATTTTCTTCCCTTCCTTTTTATATTTATCCAGAATTTCCTTTGCAAAGGGCTTTAAGGGAATGAGTTTTGAATATGCCTCAAAAACAAGGGTTGTCCACTCGGAGAAAAGAACCTCGGCGCTTTCTTTTACGCCGAGCTCCTTTTGGGCATAAATTGCCGCATCGGAAAATTCCATGGTTTTGAATTTATCAAGTATTTCGCCTGTCGGCGTTATGCCGTGCATAATAAGCCACTTTGTATCAACATCCTCCCAGGCGGACATGGAATCAATCAGCGTTCCGTCAAGGTCGAATATTACGGTGCTATAGTCTTTTTTCATAAAAAATCACTCACTTTTATGCCGGGAGAGAAGAGTGTTCCTCCTCGGCTTTATTATATAATATAACAAAAAAAGGCGTTTGGCAAGTGAAAATTGAAAATGAGAAAAAACGAGAAAATGAAAGAAAATAAGAGAAAAAACGAGGTAGAAAAATACAAATTAAAAAAATAGAAAAAAGTTGTTGACAAATTGGAAATAATATATTACAATAGCAAATGTTGAAAAAATGAACGGAGGTATTATTATGAGCACATATCTTGAAAACAGCTCTGCCGTTGAGAGAAAATGGTACATCATTGATGCTGCAGGAAAGCCCCTTGGCCGTACAGCTGCACTTGCTGCCAGCATTCTCAGAGGCAAAATTAAGCCCACATTCACTCCTAATGTAGATTGTGGCGATCACGTTATCATCATCAACTGTAAGGACGCTGTTCTTACCGGTAAGAAGATGGAACAGAAGTATTACAGAAGACACTCAGGTTGGGTAGGCGGTCTTAAGGAGACCCAGGCTAAGATTATGATGGCAAACAAGCCCGAGCAGGCAATGTTCCTTGCAGTAAAGGGTATGCTTCCTCACAACACTCTTGGCGCACAGGAACTCACAAGACTCAGAGTTTACAAAGATGCTGACCATGCACACGCAGCTCAGAAGCCCGAAGCATGGACAGGCGAGATTAAATAAGAAGGAGGTAAACGATAATGGCAGATAAGACAATGTTCTACGGAACAGGCAGAAGAAAAGAATCTGTTGCCAGAGTGAGACTTGTACCCGGCACAGGTAAAGTTGTAATCAACGGTAGAGATATCGACGATTATTTCGGACTTGAAACATTAAAGGTTATCGTTCGCCAGCCTTTAAATGCTACAAGCACAATCGGCAAGTTTGACGTTCTTTGCACAGTAACAGGCGGTGGCGTTTCCGGTCAGGCAGGCGCAATCCGTCACGGTGTAGCAAGAGCATTACTTAAAGTTGAAGATTCTTACAGAGCAATCCTCAAGGCTGCAGGTTTCTTAACAAGAGACCCCAGAATGAAGGAAAGAAAGAAGTACGGCTTAAAGGCAGCTCGTCGCGCACCCCAGTTCTCAAAGAGATAATTATTGCCCTATTGGGCACAGGAAAAATCCACGACCACCGGTCGTGGATTTTTTTAGTTATTCGTCTTAAAAATATTTATAACGAATAACTTTTGGCTTAAAACGAATAAGTCTAAGGCTTTTTAATAGTTTTTTATGATTTAGTGGACTTTTTTTAATTTTTGTGGTAGAATTAGAAAAATGGATTCTATGGAGGCGTATTATGGAGCTTATAAAAGTAGGCGAAAAGACCTATTACATAAAAAACGCAGTTAACATCGGTGTTTACAAGGTTACGGAGGACAGCGTTTACTTAATCGATACGGGAAACGACAAGGATGCGGGAAAGAAAATATTAAAGATACTTGATGCCGAGGGGCTTAAGGTTGCGGGAATAATTTCAACCCACTCCAATGCCGACCATATCGGCGGAAACAAGCTGATTCAGGATAGAACCGCTTGCCCCGTTTTTGCATCGGGCATTGAAAAGGACTTTACCGAGCATCCGGTGCTTGAACCATCTTTTCTATATGGCGGCTATCCCTTTTCAGACCTTCGCACGAAGTTTTTGCTGGCGCAGGAGTCGGTGGTTACACCAATCGAAGGAAATCTTCCTGAGGGGATAAGTGTGATTCCATTAAAGGGACACTTTTTTGATATGATAGGGATAAAAACCGACGATGACGTGTATTTTCTGGCGGATTCTCTCTTCGGTGCGGAAACCGTAACAAAATATCACATTTCCTTTATATATGATGTTAAGGCGTTTTTGGAAACACTTAATTATCTTGAAACCCTTGAAGGAAAGTTTTTTATTCCTTCCCACGCCGAGGCGACGGAGGATATAAAGGACTTGGTTAAAATAAACCGTGACAAGGTGCTGGAAATTGCGGAAAAGATATACGATATATGCAAGGACGCAAAAACCTTTGAAGAAATACTTAAGGAGCTTTTTGATTCCTATAGCCTGACACTTAACGCAAGTCAGTATGTGCTTTCGGGAAGCACCGTAAAATCCTATTTATCCTATCTTCACGATCTGGGAAAAATCGGATTTGAATTTTCGGAAAATAAAATGCTGTGGAAAAAATTGGACTAAAGGAGAAACACTATGAGCAATCTTAAAAACAAAAAACTTTTCCTTCTTGATATGGACGGAACGATTTATCTTGACAATGACCTTTTTGACGGAACACTGGATTTTCTTTCATATGTAAAGAAAATCGGCGGAAGATATATTTTTCTTACTAATAATTCTTCAAAAAGTGTGGATAAATATATAGAGAAGCTGGCATCACTTGGAATAACTGCAACGGCGGACGACTTTTTAACCTCCACCGATGCCACAATTTTATATCTTAAAAAGAAAACCTATAAAAAGATTTACGCCTTCGGAACAACTTCTTTTAAGGAACAGCTCCGTGCGGCAGGACTTCCTATAACAGACAAACTTGAAGACGACATCGATTGCCTTTGTATGGGATTTGATACAGAGCTTGCTTTTCAGAAATTGGAGGACGCCTGCATATTGTTAGGAAGGGGCGTTGACTATATCGCCACAAATCCCGACTGGGTTTGCCCCACCTGGTACGGCTATGTGCCCGACTGCGGCTCAGTCAGCTGGATGCTTAATAAGGCAACGGGAAGAAGCCCCATCTTTATCGGTAAGCCCGAGCCTACAATGGCACTTTTGGCTATGGAAAAGACAGGCTACGGCAAGGAAGAAACAGCCCTTTTCGGCGACAGACTTTATACCGACATTGCCTGCGGCGTTGCGGCGGGAATTTCCACCGTATTTGTTTTAAGCGGCGAAGGCACAATGAAGGATGTTGAAGAAAGCGAAACCAAGCCTGAATTTATCTATGAAAATATCAGAGCTATAACCGACGAACTTACGAGGTGAATGAATATGGAAATGAATGTAAATATGATAGAGCCCATTGATAACACCGCACTTTTCAAAATAGGCTACGGCTTATATGTTATAACAACAAACGACGGAAATAAGGACAACGGACTTATCGTAAATACCGTAACACAGGTTGCGGAAAAGCCCTTGAAAATTGCCGTGTCGATAAATAAGGCAAACTATTCTTTTACCACAATAAAGAAAACGGGAAAGATGAATGTGTGTTGCCTTACAGAAAGCGCACCCTTTTCACTTTTCAAAAATTTCGGATTTCAGAGCGGCAAGGATGCAGATAAGTTTTCCGGTGTTGATGCCTGGCGAACAAAAAACGGCCTTATGTGCTTAAAGGATAACATTAATTCCGTTATTTCCCTTTCTGTGGACGATTTTTCCGATATGGGCTCCCACGGCCTTTTCATCTGTTCGGTGAGGGAAGCTCACGTTATTTCAGATGAGCCATCAATGACTTATGCCTATTATCATGCCAATGTAAAGCCGAAGCCTGAGGCTAAGAAAAAAGGGTTTGTCTGCAAAATCTGCGGTTATGTCTACGAGGGAGAAACCCTTCCCGAGGATTTTGTCTGCCCCTTATGCAAGCACGGCGCATCGGATTTTGAACCTGTAAAATAAGAAAAGTTCTCTGCGGCTTTCTCTGCCGATTTGCGGCATAATGGGAAGAGTGATGAAAATGTGTAACAAAAAAGAATTGCCTGAAAGGAAGCATCCGCGACTTGATCATTATGATTATAGCTCTCCCGGTGCATATTTTGTAACGATATGTACTAAAAACAGACGGTGTGTATTATCTCGCATTGTAGGGCGGGGGCTTGCGCCCGCCGAAACAGACGGGATCGAGTATACTGCGTTTGGAAAGATTGCGGAGGAACAATTATTATTACTTAAAGATCGCTATCCTTGTCTTTCGGTTGACAGATATGTAATTATGCCAAATCACATTCACATTGTTTTGGTTTTAGATGGAGATGCGGCGGGAGCAAGCCCCCGCCCTACGATTATAGATGCGATTTGTGCGTATAAATCGCTGACAACGAGAGAATGCAAAAAGGTTGGAATGGCAGAAAAATTATTCCAGACATCTTTTTATGAGCATGTAATTCGTAGCCGCGAAGATTATGATGAAATCGTAAAATATATTCACGAAAACCCGATGCGTTGGGACTGCGATGAATTGTACACCGAAGAATAGGGCGATAAATCAAAATTTGCAGAGGTGTTGAAATGCAAAAGCCTGAGATTCCGATTTATCGAATAGAAAAAAGTTACCCCGACAAATTTTTGGAAATCTGTCGGGGTAAATTATTT
>JAUNRD010000328.1 GCA_030535815.1 Clostridia bacterium | reverse complement strand
GAAACGTTCTCTGCGCACATTAATTGGGCGCGTAAGACCGGGAAAGTTTTTGTTTATAATGTTCTGGAGCTTTACTGCAAAGGAAAAGTTATCTCTCCAGTTTGGGTGAGTAAGTCCGCTTTGATCAGTGCCTACAACAAGCATGATCTGGGCGGCTTTTCCATTTTCGACAGTGCACACCGGGCTTATTTTCGTCCCGTCGCTTCGTTCCATGGCGTCCCTGTGCAAATCAATAACTATATCAATCGAAGGATTTTTTTCAAGGTGGCTTTCGATGAGATTAAGTGTTTTCTGATAAGAACCGTTGTATGAAGGATAATCGTTTAATGAGGAGTCGTGTATCACGTTTATTCCGTAGGACGAAAGAGCGGAAGTAAGTTCTGCGCCTACTCTTGCTACATTGAAATCGGTATCTTCGGTTCTTGAATTGTCAGTGGGGACATAATTATATGCCGCCGAAGGTCTGTAGGATTCGGATGTGTGGGTGTGCACTATCAGAACAGTTTTTCCGTCGGAAGGAGAAACGTTCCGTAATGCTTCAGACAGATTATAGGAGGTTTCGTTGTTAATTTCAGCCCCTGAAATACAGGTTTCACCTTTTATTATTTTTGTTTCGGAGATATTTCCGGGAATTGGTTCCGGGGTAAGTATAGCCGGCTCTTCTTCGGGTAATAGCTCTGAAGGCACAGATGCGGTTTTTTCCATTAGGCAGGCGGAAGATGCAGTCTGAATGAATACCAATTCGGAAGGATTGGTATTTTTTATTTCCGGTAAATCCGGAAGAGCGCCGGGAGCGGAAAGACATATGGTGCCTTTGGCAAGAGAATTTGTGCTTATAATCGGAGAAAAAAGCGTACAGACTAACATTGTGGTGACAATTAATGATGCCAGCAATGTGATGTTCTTCATATATACACTCCTTCCTCATACAGCATAAGCGGTATTCTTTAATATATAATATTGTAATAATTGGAAAATATAACTTTTTAAAAAATTAACAATTAATCTAAAAACGGCAAAAAATAATTAGATTATATGAAGAAGCTATAAAAAGGGGGGATTAGCCTGTTAAGTCACAAAAAAAGTGAAAATTTGCAATTGAAGCAGGTATTTTTCTGAAGAAAAAGTGGTGCTTGAATCTAAAAAACACCTAAAATTACAGTGTGAAAAGTAAAGAAAATTAAATGAATTTATTAAGAAAATGTAATTATTTTCAATGGAGAACATACTACATATTGTGCTTTTAATGTGATTTTCGTGGTTTGCGCACTAAAGCTGAATAAAAAAGCTTGACTTTTCGTAATAATTTAGTTATAATTTACGAGGAGCGAAAATAAAAATGTTTTCAGAGGGCATATCCGCATTCAGTTTTCGAGAGCGGAAATATAAATGAATTCTTATTGATTGGCCTTCGGAAAGGATTAGTTTTATGTTGAAAATCATTAAAGCGGTTTTTAATACACGAACATTGATGTTGGTGTTATCGGTTATGCTTGCCGCGACTACAATAAACAGTTATGTTTATGATAACAGTGTTCAGGTTAACATTGAAATTGAAGGCATACCCGCAAAAACTATCAGTACAGAAGCAGGAACAGTAGAAGAAATTCTCGAAGAAGGAAAGTTCGCTTTAGGAAAAGGCGATATTACATTCCCTTCGGCAAATACAAAGATAATGAGAAATTCTACAATCAACTTAAAGCGTATGAAGACAGTAGTAATACACGACGGAGAAGAAAAGTACAGCATTAATACAACTGCCAGCAACACAGAAGAACTTGCAATGGACGCAAGTGCATATATGGGTGAATTCGACAGTCTTGTTCTTTATGAAACAGGAAATTCCGGTGCTGTTATAGACGGTGGAAGCTATGCAATAAAAGAAGCTTTCCAGGTAAATGTATATGCGGACTGCGCAACATATCCCGTAATGGTTACAGACGGCACTGTTGCAGAGGCTGTAAGACTTTCCGGTGTTACTGTTGATGCGGATGACTTGGTTACTCCTCAGATGACAAGCCTTGTATATCCCGGAATTGAGATAAAAATTACACGTGTATCTATGGTTCACGAAACACAGACAATAGCAATTCCTTTTGAAGTAGAGTACAGAGTTAACAAGAATCTTGCTCCCGGTCAGGAAGTGGTTACTGTTGCAGGCTCTGAAGGACAGATTGTTATAGATAATGTTATCACTTATCACGACGGTGTGGCAGTAGGATATGAATCTAATGAGTCTGTTGCTAAGCCTGCCGTAAATAAGGTGATTGAATGTGGCGTATGGAATGTACGCGGAAACGGACAAAATTCTGATCCTTCAGTTGGAACTATTGGTGGATATAAGTACAGTAAAGTTATTCCGGCAAAGGCTACTGCATACTGCGATAAGGGCAAGACTGCCAGCGGAATACAGTCTAAAGTGGGTGTTGTTGCGGTAGACCCCAGAGTTATTCCCCTCGGAACAAGGCTTTATATTGAAGCTACCGACGGCTCATGGAGCTATGGCGTTTGTCTTGCCGGAGACACAGGTGGAGCAATTAAGGGCAATAAAGTAGATCTTTTCTACAATACCTATAATGAATGTATACAGTTTGGAAGAAGAGACTGCAATATATATATCCTTTGTGACTGATAGTAAAAAGCGGTGGTAATACACCGCTTTTGTTTTTTTATAAAAAAATGTTGAAGTTGCAAAGCATTTGTGGTATTATATATTTATATAAGCATAATCGGAAAGGGATTGGTGGTTTTATGAAAATTCTTATTGTTGATGATGAAAAACTCCTGGTAAAAGGTATA
>JAUNRD010000025.1 GCA_030535815.1 Clostridia bacterium | reverse complement strand
AGTAAAAGCGGCAAAAGCTGACACGGAATCGGAGGAAAATAAAGCACAGCTTGAAAAAGAAACTGTAAAAGACAAAACCGAAACAACAGAAAAAGACGGTGTAAAAGTAAACACAAATGCTCTTGTGTCTGCAAGACGCGGAAAATAATGCAATGTAAGAAAAAACATATTGTCATGTAGGCAATATGTTTTTTCTTTCATTATTATAGAAAATATAAAGGATTTTCGCACTTTGCGTCGAATTTGTTTAATTGAGATTCTACATAAATATAAATGAAAGGACTGTCTTTGATGTATAAAAGAGTTTTACTTAAGATAAGCGGCGAGGCTTTGGCAGGAGACAAGGGAACAGGAATCAACGAGGAAATCGTTGGCGAAATCGGAAATGTCATTGCCGATTGTGTGAAAAAAGGCGTTGAAATTGCAATCGTTGTAGGCGGCGGTAACTTCTGGAGAGGAAGAAGCGGCGAAAAGATGGACAGAACAAGAGCGGACCATATGGGTATGCTTGCAACCGTTATAAACGCCCTTGCACTTCAGGATTCCTTTGAAAGACACGGAATTCCAACAAGAGTGCAGACTGCGATTGAAATGAACAAAATTGCGGAAAGCTATATAAGAGGAAGAGCTGTAAGACACTTAGAGAAGGGAAGAGTTGTTATCTTCGGATGCGGAACAGGAAACCCCTTCTTCTCAACAGACACGGCAGCGGCGCTCCGTGCAGTTGAAATTGATGCAGACATCATCTTACTTGCAAAGAAGGTTGATGCGGTTTACGATTCTGACCCCGAAAAGAACCCCGATGCAAAGAAGTTTACAGACCTTACCTATATGGAAGTTTTAGATCGCGGACTTGGCGTAATGGATTCAACGGCAACAACCCTCTGCATGGATAATAAAATGCCCATAAGAGTGTTTGGACTGGCTGATCCTGAAAATATCAAAAGAGCAATAATGGAAGAAGAAATTGGTACATTAGTACATTAAATAATAAGGAGGAATATAAAAATGGCAATGAATGAAATGAAAACAAAAATTGAAAAGAGCATAAAGTATTTTGAAGAGGACTTAGCTACAATCAGAGTTGGTAAGGCTTCTCCCAGCGTACTTGATAGAATTATGGTAAGCTACTACGGAACAGATACTCCCATCAATCAGATGGCAACAGTTTCCGCAACAGATGCTCATACCCTTACAATTCAGCCCTGGGATGCTACAACCTTAAAGGAAATTGAAAAGGCAATCCAGAAGTCCGAGCTTGGAATCAATCCTCAGAACGACGGTAAGGTTATCCGTCTTGTATTCCCCTCTCTTACAGAGGAATCCAGAAAAGACCTTGTTAAAACTCTGAATAAAAAGACAGAGGATGCAAAGGTTAATATAAGAAATATCCGTCGTGATATTCTTGAAGTATTCAAGAAGCAGAAGAAGGAAGGAACACTTACAGAGGACGATATGAAGAACGTTGAAAAGGACGTTCAGAAGGTTACGGACGACGCTATTAAGGATATAGAAACAATTGCCGCAAACAAAGAAAAGGCAATTATGGCAATCTAAAATGTTTAAAAGGAAGAAGGAAGACTTAAGGTCTTTAATCGATATGGAGCATCTTCCCTCCCACATAGGAATTATAATGGACGGCAACGGCCGTTGGGCGAAAAAGCGGGGCATGCCCCGCTCTTTCGGTCATAGTGCCGGCGCAAAAAAGTTCGATGAGATAATTGACTTTGCGGGAAACTTCGGAATAAAGGTGGTTACGGTTTACGCTTTTTCAACGGAAAACTGGAATCGCCCCAAGGAAGAAGTGGATGCTCTTATGGTGCTTTTAAACGACTATCTTGAAAACGGCCTTAAAAAGCTTGCCGGTAAGGATACCCGTGTTAAGATAATTGGGGATACAGCTTCGCTTCCCGAAAGCATAAGAAGAGGCATAGAAAACATCGAGGAAAAGACAAAAGACGGAAAGTCAATGCTTGTTCAGATTGCATTAAACTACGGCGGAAGGCTTGAAATTGTTTCTGCGGCAAAAAAGGCTGCCGAAATGGTTAAGGAAGGGAAGATTGATTCTTCGGACATTGACGAAGATTTTCTTTCGTCCCTTATGTACAATCCCGAAGCGGGGGATCCTGACCTTATCATAAGGCCCAGCGGAGAATACCGCTTAAGCAATTTCCTTCTCTGGGGAAGTGCCTATTCGGAATTCTGGTTTTCCGACATTCTGTGGCCTGATTTTACCGGTGATGATTTAATAAAGGCGATTTATGATTATCAGAAGCGCAACAGACGCTTCGGTGGAGTGTAATTATGAAACAAAGAATTATTGCCGCAATAATTATGATTCCTGCAGTGGTGCTTTTGCTTCTTGCGGGAAAAACTGCACTTGTGGTTGCGGCGGCGTTAATCGCGCTTATGTCCGTATATGAAATATGTGCGGCATACGGCTTCAACAAAATTGAAAAGCTTCCCGTTTTAATATACATAATGCTGTCGGTTCCGATAGTATTTACCGTAAAATCGGGAGTGATTATTGATAAAACCGGGCTTGATTTGCTGTCGCTTATTCTTACGGTATACATTATGCTTGGCTTTATCATAATGCTTATCTTTAACGAAAAGGTTAAAATGAGGGATATGTTTTCATCCCTTTTGGTAAGCTGCCTTTTGGTTTACTTTCTTTCCTATGCGGTTAAGATAAGGACGGAAAAGGAGTTTGGAGTATATCTTATCTGGGCAATTCTGGTTGGTGCCTGCTTTACCGATACTTTCGCTCTTTTCGGCGGAAAGTTTTTCGGTAAAAGAAAGCTTGCACCGAAAATCAGCCCTAAAAAAACAGTTGAAGGCTCTGCTTCAGGCGTAATCGGCTCTGTCATAATGATGATGGTATACGGACTTATAGTTACCCTTATAAATAAAGATATAACGGCAAACTATTTATATCTTGCGCTGCTTGGTCTTGTGGCATCAATCTTTGCACAGATAGGGGACTTGTCCCTTTCTGCCATAAAGAGGGAAGCGGGAATAAAGGACTACGGGAATTTAATTCCAGGTCACGGCGGAGTGCTTGACAGGCTTGACAGCATAATATTCGTATCTCCGGTAGTATACTATTTTATTCACTATTTCCCCATATTTGCTTAGGCTTAAAAGGAGGGCCCCATCTTGAAAAAAGTAAGTATCCTGGGTTCGACCGGGTCTATCGGAACACAGACTCTTGACATCATAAGGAGAAACGGCGAAAACTTTTCTGTTTGTGCTCTCACGGCAGGAAGCAATACTTCCCTCTTAGAGGAGCAGGCAAGAGAATTCAAGCCTGAAATCGTAGCCGTTGCATCGGAAGATGCAGCAAATGACTTAAAGGTAAGGCTTGCTGATACAGCAATAAGAGTTCTTTCCGGGGAAGAAGGCTTGTGCGAAGCCGCAGCGATTGAGGAAGCCGATATAACATTGGGAGCAATTGTCGGCATTGCGGGGCTGAAGCCGGTATTGTCAGCAATAGATGCAGGGAAGGATATTGCTCTTGCTAACAAGGAAACGCTTGTCACCGCAGGTGATATTGTAATGGCAAGAGCGAAGGAAAAAAATGTAAAAATTCTTCCTGTTGACTCTGAGCACAGCGCAATTTTCCAATGTCTTGAAGGAAGAGGAGAACTTAAGAAAATATATCTTACGGCATCCGGCGGCCCATTCTTTGGAAAGAAGAGGGCTGAGCTTGAAAATGTAACTGCGAAGGATGCCTTAAAGCATCCCACCTGGTCAATGGGTGCAAAAATCACAATCGACAGCGCATCATTAGCAAATAAGGGGCTTGAAGTAATTGAGGCAACTCACCTTTTTGGCGTGACGGCAGATAAAATCCAGGTGGTTGTCCACCGTCAGAGCATCGTTCATTCCATGGTGGAATTTGTTGACGGAGCCATAATCGCACAGCTTGGCTCTGCGGATATGAGAACGCCCATAAGTGTGGCGCTTAACTATCCTGTGAGAAGTGAAATATCAGGTGATTCTCTTGATATTTTCGGCACCGGAAATCTTACATTTGAAAAGCCCGATACGGACACCTTCCGTATGCTGGAGTTGGCTTTTTCGGCATCAAAAATGGGCGGGACAATGCCCACAGTCTTAAACGGCGCAAACGAAGAAGCGGTTTCGGCGTTTTTAAACGGAAAATGCCGCTTTTTAGACATAGCGGATATGGTAGAAGGAGCAATGGAAAATCATAAGATAAAAGAAAATCCCTCGCTTTCAGATATATTCTGTGCAGACAGTGAGGCAAGGGAATTTGTAAAGGTAAAATTTAAACTGTGATTTGAAAGGATCTTTTCATGAATATTATCTGGACAATTTTAATTCTTGGCGTAATGATTTTTATACATGAATTCGGGCATTTCATTGCGGCAAAAAGCTTTGGTGTTTATGTAGAGGAATTCGCCCTTGGTATGGGTCCTGCGATTTTTAAAAAGCAGGGGAAGGAAACGCTCTATTCTTTAAGACTTTTCCCGATTGGCGGTTATTGCGCTATGCGAGGAGAAAACGAAGAGGTGGCGGAGGAAAGGTCCTTTTCAGCTCTCCGTCCGTGGAAAAGACTTATAATTCTTGCGGCAGGTGCCGCAATGAATATACTTCTGGCGCTTTTACTTTTTATGATTATATGCTTTTCCCAGAAGTATGTGTACTCAACAGAAATCGGAGCGATTGCGGGGGATGATGTTCCTGCATCGGTTTTGTCTGTTGGGGATGAAATTATAAAAATGGACAATACACGGATAAACATTTATTCCGATATCCAGCTTAAAATGATGGAAAACAACGGGGAGAGTGTAGATATTACAGTTATCCGTAAAGGGGAGAAGAAGACATTTACCTTAACACCTTACGAGACTGAATCAGGCTATAAGTTCGGCTTTTCTCCGGCTGTAAAGAAAAATACGCCGCTTATGGCGCTTAAAAACGGATTTTACGAAACAGCCTTCAGCGTCAAAAGTGTATTCTGGACTATTAAGCAGATGGTAACCGGGGCAATAGGGCTTGACAGCGTGTCAGGACCTGTGGGAATTGCTACCGTAGTTGACGATGTGGTTGATTCATCTATGGAAATTGAAGATAAGGGCGAGCGATATTATATATTGCTGCTTAATATATTGAATCTTATGGCACTGATCGGGGCAAACCTTGGGGTAATGAATCTTTTGCCTCTTCCTGCGCTTGATGGGGGAAGGATATTCTTTACCTTCATTGAGCTGGTGATAAGAAGAAAGGTTCCCCAGAAGTTTGAGGCGGCAGTCCACGCGGCAGGATTTATTCTTCTTATGCTTCTTGCTGTCGTTATAACCTGGTCAGACATAATGAAACTGGTGAAATAATTTGGAAGAAGGGGATAAAGATGAGCAGAAAAACTTCAAGAGAAAACGCTTTCAAAATGATTTTTGCAATGATAACAAAGGGCGACGAAAGAATTCCCGAAGGCTTTTATGAAGAGGCGACGGATTCTGAAATTTGGTCAGGAAAAGAAGCTGACGAAGAAGATAAGAGCTATATAGAAAAGGTTTGCCCCGGAGTTTGTGAAAAGGAAGCAGAGCTTGATGAAATCATCAAAAAGTATCTTAAGAACTGGACAATTGACAGAATAAACAGAGTATGCCTTGCAGCCTTAAGACTCTGTATTTATGAAATACTTTATATGGATGATATTCCCTTAAAGGTAAGCGCGTCGGAAGCCGTTGAAATTGTGAAAAAGTATGCGGGCGACGAGGAAGGTAAATTCGTGAACGGACTTCTTGGTGAATATATCCGAAAGGAACTTGAAGGTTAATGGATCAGCTTAAAATGACGGTATCCGAGCTTAATTCCAACATGAAAAAGTTGTTGGATTCAAGACCGGGACTTAAAGATATATGGATACAGGGCGAAATATCCAACTTCAAGATAAACTTGCCTTCAGGCCATATGTATCTTACATTGAAAGATGAAAAAAGCGTGCTTAAGGCATGTATGTTCCGTGGTGCAAATCAGAATCTTACCTTCCGTCCGGAGGATGGTATGAAGGTTTTAGCCAGAGGCAGGGTTACGGTTTACGAGCCCGGCGGAACATATCAGCTTTACATTGAGGAGCTTATTTTAGACGGCCTCGGCGAGCTTTATGCGGCTTTCAATCAGCTTAAGGAAAAGCTTCGTGCAGAGGGACTTTTTGATGAGGAACTGAAAAAGCCAATCCCTGAGTATCCCAAGAGAGTCGGCGTTATTACAAGCGATACCGGTGCAGCTGTAAGGGATATAATAAACGTAATCAAAAGACGTTTCCGCTATGCCGATATAATTTTATATCCGTCAAAGGTTCAGGGGGAAGGCGCAGCGGAAAATGTATGTCGCGGCATAGAATATTTCAACATTACTAAGAGTGTTGATGTTATAATCGCAGGGCGCGGCGGAGGTTCCATCGAGGACTTGTGGGCATTTAATGAAGAAATTACCGCCCGTGCGATTTTCGCAAGTGAAATTCCGATAATTTCCGCAGTGGGGCACGAAATAGACTTTACCATTGCGGACTTTGTGGCTGACCTTCGTGCTCCTACACCTTCTGCAGCGGCGGAGCTGGCGGTGCCCTCATCCGAGGAAATATATGAAAAGCTTTCTGTAAATAAAGAACGTATGAAAAATGCGTTGCTTCAGGCGCTGAGACAAAGGCAGGACCATCTTACTTATGCCAAGAGAATGCTTTCTTCAGAAAGGTTTCTGGATAAGCTTAATAATTTAATGATACTTGTTGATTCAAAAAATCAGTATATGGTTAAAATAGCCTGGAATTTGCTTAAAGAAAAAGAAAAAAATCTTGCGGTAAACGCCGCAAAGCTTGATTCACTTTCTCCCCTGGGAGTCCTTGGCAGAGGCTACGGAATAGTAACCGATTATAAGGACAGCGTTATTAAAAGCGTAAAGGATTTAGACAAGGGAATGAAGGTCGGAATCCGACTTTCCGACGGAAGTGTGAAAGCACGTATTGAAGAAGTTTTATCTTCTGAAAGCGAGGAATAATATGAATGATTTTGAAAAAATGATGGAAGAGCTTTCGGAAATAACCGAAAGATTAGAAAGCGGAGAGCTTTCCCTTGCCGAATCCATGGCACTCTTTGAAAAGGGAGTTTCTCTTACAAAAAAGTGCAGTGAGCTTTTAAGCGAAGCTCAGCAGAAAATTGTAAAGATTACAACTGATTCCGAGGGGAATGTGAAGGAAGTACCCTTTGACGTGGAGGAAGCGTGACAATATGGACTTTTTGAAAGAGCTTTCGGCAAAGCAGAAAAAGATCAATGATTATCTGGAAAAAGCCATAAACGGAGAAGGACTTTTGCAGAAAGAAATCACAGAGGCGATGAATTACAGTCTTCTTGCGGGAGGAAAAAGAATCCGCCCGGTGTTAATGATGGCAACGTGTGAAGCATTAGGGCTCTCTGAGGATGAAATATTGCCCTTTGCCGCAGCCCTTGAGATGATTCATACCTATTCGCTTATTCATGACGACCTGCCTTCCATGGATAACGACGATTTAAGACGGGGAAGACCTACGAATCATGTGGTATACGGAGAAGCGATGGCGATACTCTCGGGGGATGCACTTTTAAATCTTGCCTTTGAAACGGCAATTTCTGCACCTTTTGATGCAGAAAAGAAACTTAAAGCAGTTGCCCTTATGGGCAGGGCATCAGGGTATCTTGGCATGATAGGCGGACAGGTTGTGGATTTAGAAGGCGAGGAGCGTAAGCTTTCGGCTGATGAACTTACAAAAATGCACGCCATGAAAACAGGCGCACTCATTAAGGCGGCAACAGAAATGGGATGCGTTCTTGCGGGAGAAGATGAAGGGCTTCTTTCTGATTACTCATCCAATCTGGGACTTGCCTTTCAGCTTAAGGACGACATTTTAGATGAGACATCAACTGCGGAAGAACTTGGAAAAAATATCGGCAGTGATGTAAAAAATGAGAAAACTACATTTATAACTCTTTACGGAATTAAGGAAACAGAGAGAATGCTTGAAGATACAACAGAAAAAGCTGTTTTGGCATTGCAGAGAATAGAAAACAGTGAATTTCTGAAGGAATTTGCGATGTATCTTTTGAAAAGAAGGAATTGAAGATGAACTTTTGGGAAGAAATTACAAAAAACAAGGTTTTGCTTGCAGCGATACTTGGCTGGGTAATTGCCCAGGCTCTTAAGGTAATTTATATTTTGCTGACGGAGAAAAAGTTTGACATCAGCCGTTTTGTCGGCTCAGGAGGTATGCCCAGCTCCCACAGTGCTTTTGTAAGTGCGATGACAACGGCAGTGGGATTTGTGGAAGGTTTTGGCTCCACGCTTTTCGCAATAGCTTTCGTACTTTCGTTTATAGTAATGTACGATGCTGCGGGAGTAAGAAAAGCGGCAGGAGAGCAGGCGAAGGTTATAAACGACCTGCAGGAAATGCTTCATGGGGAAGTTCCTGTTTACTTAAAAGAACTTCTCGGACATACTTTGCTTGAAGTTATAGTGGGATGCTTATTGGGTATAGCAATAGGACTTTTAATGTTTTTATAATCTTTTTTTGAAATCAATGCATTTTGAAAAAATATAAATGACTTTCATTTGAGGAGTGATTTTATTGACAATACGAGAAATGCTTGAAAAAAGAGAAAGGGAAACCTTATCTCCCTATGCGATGCTTTCTGAAGAGTCAAAGGGGAGAGAAAAAGAGATTTCTCCCTGCGATTTAAGAACAGACTTCCAGAGGGACAGAGATAAGATAATCTATACAAAGGCATTCAGAAGACTGAAGCATAAGACTCAGGTTTTCATTGCGCCTCTGGGGGACCATTACCGGACAAGACTTACCCACACTCTTGAGGTCGGGCAGATTGCCAGAAGCATAAGCCGTGCGCTTTGTCTTAACGAAGATCTTACAGAGGCGATTGCCATGGGTCATGACCTTGGTCATACTCCATTCGGTCATGCCGGGGAACGTGCACTTGCGGAACTTGCAAAAAAGGGATTCCGTCACAATGAGCAGAGTCTTCGTATTGTGGAATATCTGGAGGGCGGATGCGGAATAAACCTTACCTATGAGGTAAAGGATGGTATTCTTAACCATGTAGGAGCGGCATATCCTATAACACTTGAAGGAAGGGTTTGCCGACTTGCCGATAAAATTGCTTATATAAACCATGATATTGACGATGCCTGCCGTGCGGGTATTTTAACAGAGGAGGCTCTTCCTTCTGAATGTACCGGAGTTCTGGGCCATTCTCACGGAAAAAGAATTGATACTATAGTTCGGGATTGCATAAAGGAAAGCGGAAATGATATTGTACTCAGTTCCGAAGTATATGAGGCTATGATAGAGCTTGAAAAGTTCATGTTTGCCAATGTATATGTGGACTCTGAGGCAAAAAAAGAGGAAAAAAAGGTATTCGGAATTGTAGAGGCTCTTTACGAATATTTTATGGAAAACCATGAACTTCTTGAAAATGAGCCGGGATATGATAAGGAGAATCCCGAGGTAAGCGTATGTGACTACATATCGGGAATGACGGATGTTTTTTGCGTATATAAATACAACGAACTTTTCGTGCCTGAGTCCTGGCATAAAAGATAAAATTGACAACATAAAAAAGGATTTTCGGATAAATTGTCGAAATATTAAAGTATGGGGATACTCCTTGAAAGGGGTATTTTGAAAGGATGGTGACCTATGGCCGCACTTTATCCCGAAGAGGTTATACAGGAGGTTTTATCCGCCACGGATATTGTAAACCTTGTGGGAAGCTATGTGCATCTCAAGCGTTCCGGCCGGGGTTACATGGGACTTTGTCCTTTTCATAAGGAAAAGTCGCCTTCCTTCCACGTGTCTGAGGACAAGCAGCTTTATCACTGTTTCGGATGCGGAGTCGGCGGAAATGCCATTCATTTTGTGATGGCGGCGGAAAACCTTGACTTCGTGGAGTCTCTTAAATATCTTGCGGATAATTCGGGAATAATATTACCTGAGCCTAATGAGGTGTCCCGCGATAAAGAACGCCACGATATGAAAAAGAAAATGTATGAGGCAAATCTTGCGGTAGCTAAATTTTACCGCGAAATGCTTGCAACTGACGTGGGAAGCGGAGCAAGGGAATATCTTTCTAAGAGAAAGCTTTCCCAAAGCACCGTGGCACATTTCGGAATGGGTTATGCGCCTGACGGAGGAGCACTTATTACCTTTGCTGAGAAAAACGGCATCGGAAAAGATGTGCTTCTTAACCTGGGACTTGTAATGCGGACAGAGCGCGGTAACTATATTGAACGGTTCAGAAACCGTCTCATGGTTCCTATAATAGATATAAGAAAAAATATAATCGGTTTCGGAGGAAGAGCACTTTCGCCGGATGAAAAGGCGAAGTACATGAACTCTCCGGAAAGCCCGGTATTTTACAAAGGAAGAGAGCTTTTTGCTCTTAACTATGCAAAAAACTCGCCTGACAGAAGGATGATTCTGTGTGAAGGGTATATGGACGTAATAAGTCTTCATCAGGCAGGCTATACCGGTGCGGTTGCTTCAATGGGCACGGCACTCACGAGCGAACAGGCGAGAGTGATTAAAAAATATTCTTCGGAGGTTTACCTTTGCTACGACTCGGACGGCCCCGGCCAGAAGGCAACGGAAGCGGCAATTGAAATATTTATGCCGCTTGACATAAAGGTCAAGATCCTGAGTCTCCCCGAAGGTAAGGATCCGGATGAATATATAAAACTCAAAGGAAAAGAAGCCTTCGAAGGTGTCATTAAGAATGCGAAGGTTGTCACCGATTACAGAATTTCAAAGCTCAAAGAGAAATACGACATAAAAGATGTCGAACAAAAGGTGGAATTTACTAAATCGGCGGCAGAAGTACTTCTTAAAATCAAAAACACCATTGAGCAGGAGGCATACATCAAAAAGGTTTCCGACGATACTGGAATTTCTGAAGATTCCATAAAGGCGGAAATTATGAAAAAGGATGCATCCTTTAAGAAGCGGGAGGAAAAGAAAATCTTTGCCCGTCCCGTACTTGAAAGAAAGGCTCCCTATGGGGAAGTTCTTTCAGGAAAAGGCTATGAAGCGGAGAAAATCCTTTTAAGCCTTATGACAAGAGACAGAAAAGTGTATGAAAAATATGCATCTGAAATGAAGGCAGAGGATTATTCGACAGAGGCACTTAAAAACCTTGCAACACTTATTTACAGTGCTCTTTCGGAAGGAAAGGTGCCAGAGGCATCGGTTATAATTACCATGTTGCCATCTGAATTTTCCGGAGAAGCATCGTCAGTATTTTCCGATGATGATTACGGAGACAACTTAAAAGCGGCAAAAGATGCCTTTAATACAATCGAGGATGAAAGGTTTAATGCCTTAAGCAAAAAGTACATTGAAGAAAACAATATAGCCAAACTTAATGAGCTCATCAAAAAGAAGGCTGAAAAGAAACGGAAAGAGGGTATGTGATATGAGCGAAAATATCATGTCCGCGAGAAAAATCGCAATTAAGGAATTGGTGGAAAAGGGAAAGAAAAAAGGTCTTTTATCATATAAAGAAATTGCCGACGCATTGGCTGAATTCGAGCTGGAAGAAGAACAGATGGAAAAGGTTTACGACTCTCTTGACCGTGAGGGGATTGAAGTCGTAGGGGACCTCGATAAGGAGCTTGAGCAGATTGAGCCCGTTCAGGTAGAAGAAGAAATTGATATGAATCTGCCTGACGGTACCAATGTGGATGACCACGTAAGAATGTACTTAAAGGAAATCGGTAAGGTTCCGCTTCTTACCGCAGAGGAAGAATATGAGCTTGCAAGAAAGATGTCCGAGGGAGACGAGGAAGCAAAGCAGAAGCTTATTGAAACAAACCTCCGTCTTGTTGTAAGTATAGCCAAGAAATATGTGGGAAGAGGACTTTTATTCCTGGACCTTATCCAGGAAGGTAACCTTGGTCTTATAAAGGCGGTTGAAAAGTTTGACTATGCCAAGGGCTATAAATTCTCAACATACTCCACATGGTGGATTCGTCAGTCCATAACAAGAGCCATTGCAGACCAGGCAAGAACAATCCGTGTGCCGGTTCATATGGTTGAAACAATCAATAAGCTTATAAGAGTTTCCCGTCAGCTTCTTCAGGAATACGGAAGAGATGCAACTCCTGAAGAAATAGCAAAGGAAATGAATATGTCCATAGAAAAGGTTCGTGAGATTATGAAAATCGCTCAGGAGCCTGTATCCCTCGAAATGCCCATAGGTGAAGAAGAGGATACACGTCTTGGGGAATTCATTCCCGACGAGGATGCTCCCGCGCCCAGCGAAGCGGCATCATTTATGCTCCTTAAGGAACAGCTTGTGGATGTGCTTGATACCCTTACTCCCAGAGAGGAAAGAGTTTTAAGACTCCGCTTCGGTTTAGATGACGGAAGAAGCCGTACACTTGAAGAGGTAGGCAAGGTATTCAATGTAACAAGAGAGCGTATCCGTCAGATTGAGGCAAAGGCTCTCCGTAAGCTCCGCCACCCCTCCAGAAGCAGAAA
>JAUNRD010000327.1 GCA_030535815.1 Clostridia bacterium | reverse complement strand
CGCAACCTCAACAATTACAGCTAAGTTTCTGCCGGGACGAATCGGCACGGTTACGGAAGGAATTTTAATTCCTAAAATGTCCGTTGTTTCGTTTTCCATACCAAGTCTGTCATAGGACTTTTCCTTATCCCACTGCTCCAAATTTATGATAAGGTCAATTTTCTCGGAATTTTTAACAGCACCCATACCGAAAATCTTTCTAACGTCAACAATTCCGATACCGCGGATTTCTATAAAATGACGGATGATTTCAGGGGCACTTCCCACAACGGAAATTGCGGATACTCTTTTAATTTCAACGGCATCGTCAGCAACAAGTCTGTGACCTCTCTTAAGAAGTTCAACCGCCGCCTCACTCTTACCTACGCCGCTTTCACCTAAGATCAAAACACCTTCGCCGTATACTTCAACCAGTACACCGTGACGGGTGATTCTGGGCGCAAGCTCCAAATTAAGCCAGGCAATTAATGCGCTCATAAAAGCGGAGCTTCCGCTCCCCGTTCTGTATAATGGAATATCATATTCCTCTGCCGCTTCAATAAATTCGGGGAAAACCTCAAGCCCTCTTGTTATTACAACAGCGGGAACATTGTGTGAGAAGAGATTTTTCAACACCCACAATCTTTTCTCGCTTGTCAGGCTTGCAAGATAAGAAATTTCCACCTTTCCGAAAAGCTGAAGCCTTGTATTATCAAAATGCTCAAAAAAATCCACCGCCAGCTGAATGCCGGGTCTGAAAATATCGGAATTTTTAATTTTTATCTTTTCGATATTTTCGGGCTCGTGAATTGCTTCGAGCTTGAAATGGTCTACCATTTTTTTAAGATGAACCTTAAAACCCTTTTCTGCCATAGCATTCCCTCCAAAGCATTATTTATCAATTTAGTATACCATATTTTTCACGCTCTGTCAAACAATATATGGCTGAAAAGTAAAAAGAAAGGCTCTGCAAAAGCAAAGCCTTTCTTTATCTTATTTTGTAATTGTAATTGTCTGGTTTTCTCCGTCCCAGGCTACCTTATATCCCAGCTGTTCGGATACGAATCTTACGGGGATAAATGTACGGTTGTCTGTAATTACGGGGAAATTGAGAAGTGTGTACTTAATGTTTCCGTACTTAGGATCCTTTACGTACACAAGCTTGTTGCATATCTGAAGAGTCATTTCATAAATACCGTTATCAAGTCCTATCTTCTGGGTATTGCCGTCCCATGTGATTTCGGCGCCCATAAGTTCTAAGAGTCCTCTTAAGGGAATCAATGTAGAGCCGTTTACGATGTAGGGTGCAACGTCGATTGTCTTTGTTCCTTCACCGTCGGCATTCTTATAGGTTATATCCTTGGAGCCTATCTTAAGAACATATTCCTCTCCCTCGGCTGAATTAAGCTTATCCTTTGCGTCTCTTGACTGGAAGAACTTGATTTCTGCCGCAGAAACTCTTGATGCGAAATAGTCATATATTTCAAATTCGAAATATCTGTAATATACTTCTTCATCAAGTGTTATGGTCTTTGTTGTAATGTCCTTTTCATATGTAAGACCTTCCTTAACAGGCTCCCAGTTCTCGCCATCCTTACTTCCCCAGATGTTTACGCCCATCCAGCAGCCGTGACAATCCTGAGTCTGTCTCGGAATATAAACTATTTCCTTTACGCCGATTACTCTCTGCATATCAACCACAAGGTTTACCGATGTGCCCTGATCAACGGCTTCTGTCTGCCAGAAGGTTGTCTCCGCACCGTCAAACGCCATAGGAGGCTCGTGACCTGCCCAGTTTGCGCCTTCATACTCAACGTTGAAGAGATTTCTGTCTATTTCATAAAGCGCATAAAGTCTGTCCATAGCATCGTATTCTTCGAAGCTTACGGTTTTATTATCCGCATTCTTAGCAACAAGGTCAAATTCGGCAAGACAGCCGTAACCGCCCTGGGATGCTGTAACCTCAAACTTTACTCTCTTAACCTTAAGGTTCGCAACAAAGAGCATTTCTCTGTCCGCAAGGCTGTTTGAGAAAGCAAGGTCAGGCTTCAAGAGGAAGTATTCCCCGTCATCGGAGTCGGACACATAGAGGTTTCCGTTGTAGAAAAGACCGTTTTTACCGTCCTGTCTGGGAACTAAAACCACGCCACCGATTTCCGTTACCTCGGGAAGTGTAAGCTCAAGGTAATAAGGAGGATTGTCGTGACCGGTTATTGTGGGGCCTTCGTGGGTGTAGTGTGAATGCCAGTAGGTGTTTAAGTCACCGTCAAGCGCTCTTCCGATGGAGTTTCCGTTGTCGGAATTTACGGTAAGCTTCCATCCGGATTTGGGAAGAAGCTTAAGTCCCGTTGAGCTTACTCTTTCACCGGCGCTGCCGCTTCCAGAGCTGCCGGAAGGTGTTGCAGGCTTATCTGCAGGCTTTGATGCTTCCATCTTTTCGCCGCCTGTGAAGAACTTGATTTCGCAGGCAGTTGCATACTTATCGCCTCTTGTTTTTGTTGCAAGAATCTTTATTGCCTTAACTTCGGTATCGCCCCAGGATGCACCGGAGGGCTTGAAGTTTGTAGCGGCGGGCTCAAGATAGTCAAAGCTTCCCGAATAAATATCCTTGAAGTTGGTTCCGTCGGTTGATCCCTGGATTGTGTAATCCAAAAATACGCCTGTTGCATTGTCTGTTCTGGGATAGTATAACCAGCCCGAAACCTTCGTCATTTCGGGGAATGTTACTGTGATTGTAAAGGGATACTGATCTGTGCTTACGGCAGATCCGTCCACAACGTCGTAATGAGAATGCCACAAGTATGCATCACCCCCGACAAATCCTCGTGCGATC
>JAUNRD010000326.1 GCA_030535815.1 Clostridia bacterium | reverse complement strand
ATATACCTTAGAGCTTCTTCCTTGTGTATAAGTCGCATAAGCTTTGTTGCATAAGCTCTGTCAACCTTTCTGTAGCTCAAAAATATATTACCTTCAAAATTCTCGCGAATTTCATTTCTGAGCTTTTCAGAAACAATAACTTTTTCTAAAAAATCACCGAGTTTTTTTGAATAAGACAGCGCCGTGCTGTCAGACTCATTTCTGTCCAGACACTGGATATCTCCGAATTTTTCATTAAAAAGCTTCACAGATACATTTTCAACAATAATCGGCAATACAGGAATTTTTCTTTGGATTGCGAAATCGATCTCGGCTTTCGCCGCACCATCTTCTGTCTTTATAAGATTTTTTGTCACGGGAACAGCAAACATATCCATCCTGGCAAGCTCTTCAGAGAAAGCCTCATCAGCCAATATATCCCCGCTCTCCTTATACCAGATACAGCAGTTTTCTTTTTCCAAAATATCCGAAGCTATGACATCCAGATATTTTTTCAAATCCTTATGATGGCAACAAAAATATATTCCCGCTTTATCAAAAGGTTTTGAATCAACCCTTGTTATATATTTAAGCACTGAAAATTCCTCTTTATCCGAAGTTATTTTTCCTTTTCCGGATTTTTTCTTCATAAAAAATCTCCTTGATATAGTTTAACATACCGATTTTGCTTTTTTTAAGCTTTTAATCGAAATAATGAAGAACGATGTTATCTTTATAATCAAAAGTATCCATCCTATGGTCACTTATAATTATTTTACCACTCACACTCGTAAAGTCCGTCTTCGTTAATTTTAATCTTTGTTCCGTAGGGTTCGCACATTTCTTTTAAGTATTCAAAAATTTCTTTGTTGTAACTTCTTCTCGGAAGTCCTGTTTCCGACTTTATTCCTTCCATACTCATTTCTATGGGCATCAACGTAAGCTTTTTAAGGCGTGTTCCTTCCGTTTCCCACAAAGGAATTACTGCTCTGAACATTTTCTTATCTGCCATAAGACCGATTGTGAAGTCCTTTGAACGCTGTTTCAAAAGTTCGTGTACAGTTGAGTCGGGCGTAAGTCCCTGCTTTCTGAAAAACTCCGCAGGAGCAAATTCCACGCTGTAAAGCTGAAGCGCAAAGTCTCCAAGCGAATAGAAAATAGGGCTGTCCTTGTATATTTCAATAGGGCGAAGAAGATGCGGTCCGTGACCAACAATTGCATTTGCTCCCATATCAATACATCTTCTTGCAAAGCTTTTAAGAAATTCAGAAGGTTCTTCCTTTGCCGTTCCGCTTATCTGATGGCTGTGAACAGAAATCATTATGTAATCAGCCTGAAGCTTTGCTTCATAAATTGCTTTTTCAACCCTTTTAATATCCTGTTCCATTATTTCCGCTACATATCGGCATTCTTCTCCAAGCACAAATTTAAGGCCTCCAAGCTCGCTCTCATTGTCGCCCAGAGCGGGAAAATACCCCTCTTTACGGACAATATCTTTTCCTGCATTTATATTTGTAGCTTTTGCGATTCTTTTTATGTGCTGAAGTTCCTCTTCCGGAAGCTCCACATACTCTTTAATTCTGAGTCCGTTTATACCGGGCCTTCCCATAACCCTGTCTGTCTGCTCTCCTGCCATCATAGAAGGATCAAAGCTTGTATTTACAGCAATTAAAGCTACTCTTCCGTTTTTGGTATCAAGATATTTAGGCGCAGACGCTTCCGCCAGATTTCTTCCCGTACCGCTTTGCACAAGTCCGCTTTTATTTACCGATTCAAAGGTGAGTTCAAAGCCTTTATAGCCAAAGTCCATGGCGTGATTGTTATTAAAGCTGGTCATATTGAAGCCGAACTTTTTAAGGTCTTCCAAAACTTCGGGATTGGTTCTTAAATATGTACCTCCGCTGAACTGAGAAACGCCTGTTTCTCCTTCGTGATTTAATGTTGTTTCAAGATTGAAAAATCTCGCATCTCCCTGCATAATGAAGGGAGCAAGCTCGGAGTATCCTTCAAACTCCTCGAATATTCTCTGCTGAATTATGGCATCTCCTGCCGCTGTAAATTTCATTTTTTATTCCTCCATTAAAGCAAGTCCTGAATTTATGGCTATTTCAAGTCCGGGGATGAGGGATTTTTTTTCAACCCATTCTTCCCTTGTATGTATTCCTTCGTGATAGTTTACGCCGATGCAAAGTGCGGCAATATTAAGAGACAGAGGAATGTTGCAGTCTGTAGATCCGCTTACATAATTCATCTTTTCTCCCGTGACTTTTTCAGTTGCGGGAGCTAATTTACTCTTTAACTCTTCTATCTTTTCTCTGTCTATATTTTCGCAGGGTCTGTCTCCCACTTTTTCAACTATAACTTCTACCTTTTCATTTCTTGCACTTTCAAAAACTTCTTCAAAATTCTTTCTCATAATTTCAAGGCATTCAAAGTCTGTGGAACGATATTCGCAAAGCATTTTCGCACTCTGCGCTATGGTGTTTATGCTTGTTCCTCCCTCTATTTTTCCTACGTTATATGTTGTTTTTGCCCCCTCTTTCTCCGGCACTTTAATTTCATATATTTTTTGAATTATTCCCGAAAGCTTTTCTATTGCATTGTCATTTCCGAATTTCTGATAGGAATGACCGCCCTCCGTTTTCACGGTAACCTCATAACGATGAGAACCTACACAGTGGTCCGCTCCTCTGCCGATATTGCTGTCGAATGTGATGAAGGTTTTTATTCTGCCTTCAAAGTCTGAAAAGAGTCTTCTTACTCCTTTTAAGTTTCCGAGGCCTTCTTCGCAGGAATTACATACGAACATTATGCCTTTTGGCGGCTTGATTCCT
>JAUNRD010000325.1 GCA_030535815.1 Clostridia bacterium | reverse complement strand
GGCGTGTTATAAAGGATTTATTTCACATCAACGAAGTTGATATTTCACCAAAAACTAAACTGCATCATTATTTTCTGCCTTGCCGGAAAAAAGAAAAGCACCGCCGTTTGCGGTGCTTTTTTAATAATTTCCCTTAACTCTCCGGAACACAACAATTTTAATTGACAACAGCACACCCGATTGGTATAATACTTACATACATTCTGAAAGCGGAGGGGTTTTTATGAAAAAGATGCTGGCGCGCTATCCGATAGGAAATCCGAGACGTAAGTGGAAGCAGGATAATTTTGTGCTTTCTGTCACAAATGCTGCACCTATGGGACTTGAATACGAAAGCGAAATAGACCTTGATAAAGCAAGACGCGGCATGAAAACTGCGAAGGAAGCTCTTTTCAATGTGGTGGAGTTTCTCTGGACGAGCCCTAAAATGGCTATGGAATTAGTCAGAAGTGCAGAACAGCTTTCTATGCCGGTTATATATCAGAATATGCTTCGCTTCGGTGGAATGGGATACAGAAAAGAGAAAAATATAAAGCCGGAAGATAACGACCTTGAAGGCGTATTAAAAGACATAGCACCGTGGAAATCGGTTGTCGGACTTTGCGTTTATGATGAGCCTCTTGACGCCGGGCAGCGCACTTTAGCAAGAAAGCTTATTGACCATATGGAAAAGCTTTGCCCCGACAAACTTCCATTCTCCTGCACCGATGCGGGAAAAATTGACGAGATGGCAACAGAAGTTGATCCCGTTCAGCTGTCCTTTGACCAGTATGCCTTTGGTGGCTGGGCAGGAGGCGGTATGGACAGGGAAAATCAGATGGATAAAAGCCTTGGCTACTGGGAAAAAATGGAGATTGCAAAAAATGCGGCAAAACGCATTGACGCACCATTCTGGTTTTACTATCAGGGACACGAGCTTGCCTATAATCCCGTTTATGACGATTATTCATTTGCCGCATCCCGTATGATGGCGAACGCCGCACTTCTTTACGGCGCAAAGGGCGTATCCTGCTATAATGAATTTGACGGTGCATTTAATCCCGAAAACGGCGGTAGAGGCATTTATTTTGATGAGCAACTTAAGCTTAACCGCGAAATTGCAGCCCTCGGAAATACGCTTATGGCACTTAGGTGCGAGAGGGTTATTCACGACGAAAGCCTTAAAACAGAAAATGCCAAAGTTCACTTTGCGACTATGGAGGAAAGCAAGCTCTTAAAAGGAAAACTTCCCAAACGAATTTCTATTTCCGAATTTTCGGATGATTACGGAAACGATTACCTTATGGTATTAAACCGCGATTACAAATATGACAGGCGCTATGTCCTTGACTTAAAGGAAGAAAGACGCGTATGGCGTGTAAGCGATTATGACGGAGAACAGCATCTTGCCTTTGAAGGAGGTAAAAATAAGATAATGGGAACCCTTAGTCCGGGAAGTATTGCTCTCTACCGTTTGCAGAAGTTGGAAGAAGAGCCTTGTGCAATAGAATATTATCTTGATAAAGGAACATTTTAAGCTTTTATTGTTTACCTTTTATTTACAATTACGCGTTGACAAACATAAATTAAAGTGATAAAATTAAATCATAAGGGAGTAGTCGGCACGATATGTGCGATGAAGTCAACACCGTGTAAATCTGTATCTTAAAAGATTTTCTGGTTTCATCTTAAACGACAAGACTTATCTTAATGGATAGGTCTTGTCTTTTTTTAATTTAAAATGCCTTGCGGATGCATAAAGTATTCTGTGGGGAGAAATATAAATTTATGAAGGGAGATTTCCAAATGAAGCATTTTTGTCAGACGAAGGAATCGGTTATTGACTTTTTCAAAACCGACGAAAAGACGGGATTAAGCGAGGAAAGAGCAGAAAAACTTAAGGAACAGTATGGCCCCAACAAATTAAAGGAAAAGAAAAAGAAAACAACAACGGAGCGTTTTCTTGATCAGTTCAAGGATGCAATGATACTTATTTTGATTGCCGCCGCAATTGTTTCGTTCGTTGTAATTTGTATCGAGAAAAACTGGGGCGAGCTTTTTGAGCCGGCGCTTATCGTATTGATTGTTATCTTAAATGCGGTTATGGGCGTATACCAGGAGGGCAAGGCAGAAAAGGCGCTTGATGCACTTAAGAGTATGTCTGCACCCCACGCAAGAGTAATCAGAGGCGGCGAAGAAAAAATCATTGATGCAAAGGAGCTTGTGCCCGGAGACATAATCCGTCTTGAAGCAGGAGATTTTGTGCCTGCGGATGCAAGACTTCTTCACAGTGCAGGCTTAAAATCGGAAGAATCCGCTCTTACGGGAGAATCTGTTCCATCGGAAAAGGATTACCTTGCAGAGGTTGGAGAAAATGCTCCCATTGGCGACAGATTGAATATGGTTTATTCCGGATGCAGCATTACTTACGGAACGGCTACTGCTGTTGTTACCGCAACGGGTATGGACACCGAAATGGGTATGATTGCAAATCTTCTTGACAGTGAAGATGAGGGGCAGACCCCTCTTCAGCAAAAGCTTGCCCAGCTCGGTAAATATCTCGGAATTATGGCGCTTGCTGCCTGTGTAATAATATTTTTTGTGGGGCTTACAAACGGAATACCGGTACTTGAAATCTTTATGACTGCGGTTTCTCTTGCTGTATCGGCAATCCCCGAGGGGCTTCCTGCCATTGTTACCATTGTGCTTTCAATCGGAGTACAGCGTATGGTAAAGAGAAATGCTCTTATCCGTAAGCTTCCTGCGGTTGAAACATTGGGCGGGGCTTCTGTCATCTGCTCGGATAAAACGGGAACGCTTACACAAAACCGTATGACACTTACAAA
>JAUNRD010000324.1 GCA_030535815.1 Clostridia bacterium | reverse complement strand
AAAATCCGAAGGCGCAGTTGTTTTTTCAAAACAACGAAGCGAGAATCACCTCGGCACCGCCGCGTCGGAACAAGCTTTAGCTTGCTTTGATTTTTAGAAAAAATCATTCGCCTGCACCGCTGTTCCTCCTTTTCGCAAAAAGTCCCGTTATGTAAAAAGCTGTTCGCTTGTAAGCGCGCTCACAACGCTTTTTTCGCACTCAGGACTTTTTGCGGTGTAGTTAAAGCCACCCGCAAGGGTGGTTTTTTGTTGGTGTAATGTACGGAAGAAGTGATTCGAACGTGTCATAGGAATTTTTGAGCGAAGGCGAAAAAATCCGAAGGCGCAGTTGTTTTTTCAAAACAACGAAGCGAGAATCACCTCGGCTCCGCCGCGTCGGAACAAGCTTTAGCTTGCTTTGATTTTTATGCATAGTTAAAGACCGCCAAGCGGCGGTCTTTTTATTATAATGATCCTGTCAGCACATAGATATAATTATTATCAATCGTAACACTTACAATAGCTTTTCCTTTTACAAAAAATCTTAATTCGTTGTCTACGAAAGAATTAAGATAGTATGAGGAAAGCTTATCGGAATGAAATTTGAAGCCGCTGCTGACTAAGGAATCAAAGTACGCATTAACCAGTAAAAGCATAGTCTTTTCTGTGCATAAATCCTTCCATTTGTATACTGTGGCATAATAGCCGTTTACATATTCAGGTTCACCTTCGGGTACAAAGCCTGTGGCAAATCCGAAATCCGGTACGGAGGGAGCTTTTTTATAATACACAGGTTCGTAATCATATATTATATAAACTCCTCTTTTGCAATCTGCGGTATCTGAGTAGAATGTTGCAATGCCTACGCTGACGCCATCCTTTTCGTATACTCTTATGGTTTGATCTTTATTGGAATCGGAAAGAGTGAACCCGCATATTTCAAGAGCCTTGTTGTACTGAACTAAAGTGGTTGCGAAGTTTTGGGCAGCCGTTTTTCCGAAGCAGTCGTGGTAATCGTATATATCATATCTGTATATACCTGAAAAAAGGTCGCTGCCGCCTTCCAGAAGTTCGGAACCTGAAAAGTCGCCGAAATCAATCACATCCGGAGCCAGAGGGTAATAAGCATTTCCGAAGGGACCGGTCAGATGTCTTATCAGGTTATGGCTGTCAAGGGTAAGCTCATCGGGAGATGGTATGTATTTATCCAGTGTTTCAATTTCGTGTATCGGACCGGCAATGTTGAGGTCAGCTGCTGACTCAAGACCGCTGGTGGTTATACCGATTGCCTTTCCGCTTGTATTTAAGAGAACGCCGCCACTGCTTCCGTGTGTTATTGGTACTGAAATCTGAATATCAGGAAGCGAAGGTACAGCAGGTGAGGTACGGGAGATTATACCCATACTCATGGTATTCTCAAGGCCGGCAGGGCTTCCTATGGCATAAACCGTTTGCCCCTGAACGAGATTATGGGAATCGCCGATTTCGATATAAGGGAAGGTATCTCCTTCTATTTTAAGCAAGGCTATATCCTTATCTTCGTCGAAATCCATAACCCTGAGGTTTGATTTATTTGCACTTTCTGCAATTGCCCCGTGGAATTTCCTTCCGTCAGGAAGTTTTATTTCTATATAGCCTGAATTTTCGATAACGTGGCTGTTGGTAACGGCATAGCCGTCCTCTGATATAAAAAATCCGGAGGCAGAACCGGCAAGCTTTCCGTTACGGGAATATGTTTCTACATAGAAAACTGCGCCCGCGCATTTTTTTGAAATTTCTTCAGGGGAGAGTACTTCTGTATTTTTCGCAGTGCCTGAGGATGGCGGGGTTTCTTTTTCCGGAAGGATTTTTATTCGCTTTTCTGAATTTGCTATCCTCGTGCAGATTGTAGCAATTTCACTTCTTGTAATGGCACTTCCCGGATTAAAAGTTCCTTTCGAATCACTTCCTGTAAGTATTCCTGCGCGGTAGAGTTTATATACGGCTTTTGCATATACCGATGAGCGGGAAACATCAGGGATATAGTTATCCGGGATAGTAAGTATTTCGGTTAATGCATCAGCGGGAAGGGCGTTTACGAATATTTCTGCAACTTCGCTTCGTTTTGCAACTGCGGTATAGTTATATCCTGACTTTGGGATGATATTCTTCTGGATGGCGTAGTTTACGTAGGGGTCATACCATTGCTCGTTTAATGCCACTCTTGCTTCAAAGTCTTTTCCGGAGGTATACATAGAACGCATTCTCACGGCGATGGTGATTGCTTCGGCAATGGTGAGGTTTGCTGAAGGGGAGAAAACGGTATCCGAGCTTCCCTTCATAAGTCCGTATTCATAAACATCTTTTACATAGGGATAAAACCAGTCGGATTCCGAAATGTCCGAAAACTGATTCTGATAGGTGTTTATTTTCTGAAAGCTGTAAGCGGCATGAGCCGGAACAGCAGAACACAAGATGAATATAGACACAATTAAAAGCGAAATTATTTTTTTCATATGGTCATCTCCCGGGAAAATGATTTTATATAATTATAATCCATCGCTGAACTTATGTCAATAACGGAAGAGCGGTATTATCTGCTTGAAAAAATCTGAATTTGTGTTATAATAAAAAACGGATAGAAAGGATGATTATTATGAAGGTTATATCCGTTTTTCTCCTGTATATCATATGTTGCATTTCCCGGAATTTCAATAGGTGAACGCTTTGCTATTTCTCCCGCATTTTTCTCCAGGTATTCAATACTTGGAATTTCTTTTGACGATTGTCTTTCTTTACCTTCCATTATACCACTTTCGCCGATGCTGTCAAGATAGTCGGTGGCTTCGATTAAGAGGTCTAAGTCCTGTCCGT
>JAUNRD010000323.1 GCA_030535815.1 Clostridia bacterium | reverse complement strand
TGAAGGACTGGCGATTTCAGATTTCTTTATGGCCGCATGTACAAAAATTACGGCAGTGAATATAAATAGGATAAGAGCAGAAAGCAGGTTATTAATACTAGTTGTAAGATAGGCCATCAGTGTTATAAATAACAGCGGTATGCTGAAATGATAAAAACGCCTTGAAAGCATTGGCTTTCAAGGCGTTTTTATAGAGGTGGACTTTTTTGATACAAATTTTTCGGCATTGACAATGTGTGATAAAATGGTATAATATTATGTAGAATAATATTTTAAGGTGGGTGGCTATGGATAACAAAACGTGGTTTAAGGAAGCAAAATTCGGTATGATGATTCACTTTGGCTTATACTCCATCCTGGGTGGCGAGTGGAAGGGAAAAAGAACCGATCAGATAGGTGAATGGGCGCAGTCCTACTTCAGAATCCCGAACAGCGAATACCACCGCCTTGCAGAAATTTTCAATCCCATTTATTTCGATGCGGAAAAATGGGTTAAAACCGCAAAGGATGCGGGGATGAAATATTTTGTTATTACAAGTAAGCACCACGACGGCTTTGCTCTTTTTAAATCTGAGGCAAGCTCTTTCAATGTAGTTGATGCAACCCCCTTTAAAAGAGACATAATAGCGGAAATAGCAGAAGCGTGCTGTAAATACGACCTTAAGCTGGGGCTGTATTATTCCCAGGCACTTGACTGGGCACATCCCCACGGCTCGGGCTATGAGGCGGGCTATGGCTTAAATTGCGGAGTTATGGACTGGGGCAATACCTGGGACTTTCCCGACTTTGCCAAAAAGGATTATAAAATCTGCTATGAGGAGAAAATCAAGCCTCAGGTAAAGGAAATCCTTACAAACTACGGGGAATTATGCCTTATCTGGTTTGACACGCCCATAAATATGCCGAAGGAATTAAGCGTTGAACTTTACGATATGGTAAAGCATTATCAGCCCGATTGCTTGATAAATTCCCGTCTCGGTCACGGCGTGTGCGACTATGAGTCGGTGGGGGATAACGAAATTCCCGAGGATAAAAAGGATATGCTCTTTGAAACCCCGGCGACACTTAACGACACCTGGGGTTATAAATCCTTTGACCAGAACTGGAAAAGTGCAAAAGAGGTAATAAGAATTAAAAATCACTTGAATGAACGCGGAATAAACTATTTATTGAATGTCGGACCTGATCATCTTGGAAGATTCCCTGCTCCCGCAACGGAAATTCTTCTGGAAGTGGGAAAGGCGTTATAAAAAAATGATATGTTTTAAGCAAAAAAATGGCATTTACTAAAAAATATTGATATGGTATACTGAAAACAAAGCAAAACAAAGGAGGAATAATATATGAAAAAATTACTTGTACTGCTTATGGCAATGACGCTTATGTTCACATTTTTCGTTGTTGCCGAAGCAGAAGACGGCGCCTATACCCGCACAAGCGACTGGAAAGTCGAAATAGGCAGCAAAAATGGAGGAATGTGGGCGGTAGAGCTTGCCTTTGACGGCAAGAACGATACATACTGGCATTCCTGGTACAAGGCAGAGGGAGCGAACATAGTTGAAAAGGACCAGTGTCCCCATACTATGACCGTAACCTTCCCCGAACCTCTTGAAATCTCTATGGTTTCCTATACTCCCAGACAGGATACCAATGCGACAGGTACATGGACAAAGGCTGAAATTTACGGTTCAACCGATGGCGTGAACTTTACAAAGCTTAAGGACGTAACCTACGACGTTGTAAACGGACGTAAGGAAGCAAAAACCGAAATTCCCAGAAACAGCTACAAATCAATCCGCTTTGTTACAACCGAGTCTTTAAGCGGATTTTCCACCATTGCGGAGCTTCGCTTCTATAAAAACGGAGACGGCACATCTGCTCCTTCAGGCATGGCGACTTCCGGATACAGAAAAATCGCAAACAACGGCTGGAAGGTTGAAGCATCAAGCTTCTATCCTCCCAACGGTGCGGTAGCAAGAGCATTTGACGGAAATGAAAGCACACAGTGGCATTCAAACTACACTGTGGAAAACGGACAGGTTGTATCTCATCTTGAGTGTCCCCATACGCTTACTGTAACCTTCCCTGAACTTACCGAAGTTGCGGCATTTACATACCTTCCGAGAAAAGATAATCCTGCAGGTATCTGGAAGAAGGTTGAAGTGCAGGGCTCAAGCGACGGAACAAACTTTAAAAAGGTAGCTGACGTAACATACGATGTGGTGGCATCAAGAGCGATTACAATAACAGAAATTCCGAAAGATAAGTACAAGGCAATCCGCTTTGTTATTACCGATGCAGAGCTTGGCTATGCATCTGCGGCGGAAATTGCTTTCTATGGTGCATATACACCTGCTGCAAGCACTCCCGCAACAAGTGCGCCTGCTGTATCCGATTCGGGTATGAAGAAATATGTGCTTGATAACGGATGGACTGTTGAAGCATCAAGCGTATATGTGCATAATTCTCTGGTAAAGGCTTTTGACGGTAATCCCGCTACCTACTGGCATTCAAATTACACCGTAAAGGACGGGGTGGTAGCATCCCACGATGAATGCCCCCATACCGTAATCGTAACCTTCCCCGAGCCTACGGAATATTCTATGATTACTTATCAGCCCAGAAAAGATAACGGTGCCGGAATATGGAATAAGGCTGAAATTTACGGAAGTGCAGACGGTACAAACTTTACAAAATTAGTTGATGCAAAGTATGCTGTATCAGGCACAAAGGAAATGGCAACAACAGAAATTCCTCAGGGCAAATACAAGGCTATAAAAATCGTTGTAACTGACGGTGTGGCAGGCTATGCAACAGCGGCTGAAATAAACTT
>JAUNRD010000322.1 GCA_030535815.1 Clostridia bacterium | reverse complement strand
ATTCTTAAAAAAAGAATAACTCAGGAAGAAAGCAAGGCCATTAAAGAACTTGCGGATAAGCGAGGTATAATACTGGAGGAAGATACCAAGCGTAGCTATATATACGGCTCGTTGGCTGCAAATATTTTGGGTTTTACCGGATATGACAACCAGGGACTTGATGGAATTGAAAGCGTGTATGACAGTGTTCTTTCGGGTAAAAACGGAAGAAAGAGCGTGGCTGTGGCCAACGGAGGCGTGGAACTGCCGTACGCCTATGAGCAGTATGTGGATCCGGAAAATGGTGAAAGTCTGGTTCTTACGATTGACGAAACAATACAGCACATAGCTGAGTCAAGACTTACAGAAGCGGTAAGTAAATACGGCGTAAAGGAAGAGGGCTGCGTAATAGTAATGAATCCCAATACGGCGGAGATTCTTGCTATGGCGGCAACTCCGGGATATGATCCGAATGCGCCATTTGAAATTTATGATGAAGAAATGAGGCAGGAGCTCGAAACACTTCCTGATGAGGAAAAGCAGGAGGCGAAAGGGAAGGCACAGTATCAGCAATGGAGGAATAAAGCGGTTTCAGATACATACGAGCCGGGATCTGTATTTAAAATTATAACAGCGGCATCCTGCCTTGAAGAGGGGATTGTTGATGAAAGGACTACGTTTAACTGTCCCGGTTCAATGCACGTGGCAGGCTGGGATATAAACTGCTGGAGATACTATAACCCCCATGGAATACAGAATCTTGAAGAAGGTCTTGCCAATTCCTGTAACTGTGTGTTTATGACGCTGGGACTTGAACTCGGCGGTGAAAGATTCAGAAAATATGTTAAAGCCTTTGGCTTTGAAGAAAAAACCGGAGTGAAGCTCCCCGGAGAGTCGGAACCTATAGTAAGGCAGCAGTACGCTGATATAGACGTTGCTACCGCTGCGTTCGGACAGAATATAAATGTTACACCTATACAGGTGATAACGGCGGTTTCGGCAGTAATTAACGGAGGAGAATTGTTAAAGCCGTCTATCGTAAGGGAATATCGTGACGAAGAGGGAAATGTCACACGTAAATTTGAAAAAACTGTTGTAAGAAGAGTTGTTTCGAAAGAAACAAGCGAAATAATGAAAAACTACCTTGAAGGTGTTGTTAAAAACGGCACCGGTAGCGGAGCTAAGATTTCGGGACAGAGAGTGGGCGGAAAAACCGGTACAAGTGAAAAACAGCCGCGAGACGGAAGAAAAATAGCATCTTTCTGTGGCTTTGCGCCTGCAAATGCACCGGAAGTAATCGTTCTGGTAATGCTTGACGAACCTACTCCCGGAGTGGGAGAGGGTAATATCAATGCCGGAGGAGGACAGATTGCTGCTCCCACGGCGGGCCTCATTATCGACGATATATTAAGATATATGGGTATCGAGGCACAATACAGCGAAAGCGAAATTCTTTCATCCGGAGCATACATTCCCGATCTTATGGGAATGTCCAGAAAAGAAGCAGAAGAGACTGCCAAGAACAACGGATTTAATATAAATCTTATAGGAGGCGGTGAAAAAGTCGTAGATCAGCAACCTATAGGCGGAATTATGCTTAACGAAGGTTCGACGATTATTGCTTATACCGAAGGATCATCGGAAGTTCAGCTTACAACAGTTCCTTCCGTAACCGGAATGAGCAGAGCTAATGCCGAGGTCGCTATAAAGGATGCAAATCTTAACTTCAGGAATTCGGATATGGGAGCAGGAACAAGTGGCGGAGTTATTGCCAGCGAGCAAAGTCCTGCAGCCGGTGAAGTTGTAGAAATGGGAACTGTTGTATATGTAAAATTTGTTTTACAGGACGTAGACTGATAAGAAAGACTTCAGGAAGGGATGACTTTTATGACATTGAAAGAGCTTTTGAGAAATACCGAATACAAAGTGGCTGCCGGAAGTGTGGACATTGAGATCGGTAAAATAGAAATTGATTCCAGAAAGATATCAAAGGGAGACGTGTTTTTTGCACTTACCGGTCTTGGTGCTGACGGACACAACTATATTGAAAAAGCGGTAAGTCTCGGTGCTTCAGCGGTTGTTGCCGAAAGAGAGTGTGACAGTTTCGGGGCAACTTTGATTATCAGTGAAAGTTCCCGCAAGATGCTGGCATGGGCTTCCGCCAACTATTATGATCATCCTGCGGATAAAATGAGACTTATCGGAGTAACCGGGACCAATGGTAAAACAACGGTTACACATATAATAAAGAAGATTTTGGATATGAAGGGTGCAAAAACCGGTATAATCGGCACTAATCATTATCTTATAGGGGATAAGGAACTACCTTCCACGGGAACGACACCCGAAGCGATGGAACTTCATTGGATATTCAAGGAGATGTATGAGGCGGGATGTGAATATGTGATTATGGAAACGTCCAGTCACGCTCTTGACCTTGACAGATGCCTTGGTCTTACCTTTGATGTGGGTGTGTTCACAAATCTTACGCAGGATCATCTGAATTATCATATTGATATGGAAAACTATGCATCTGCAAAAGCAAAACTCTTTGCAATGAGCAGAATAGCAGTTTTGAATAATGACGATTCATGGTGCAAGGTTATGAAAAAAACTGCATCCAAGGTTTATACATACGGAATTGAAAAGAATGCAGATATGCGCGCGGAAAATATTGAATACTCTGAAAGAGGTGTAAGTTTCAACTGGAAATTCGGAAACTCTGTTGTTCCGATGAAAATGGCAATTCCCGGTAAGTTTTCTGTATACAATGCACTTGCGGGCGTTGGAGCCTGTGCGGCACTTGGCTTAAGAGATGAAGATATTTACAAGGGCCTTCTCATGGTGAGAGGGGTA
>JAUNRD010000024.1 GCA_030535815.1 Clostridia bacterium | reverse complement strand
GGTTGTGTCCGGCTCGGAAACCTGTGCTGTGGTAAGCAAGCTTGTGCAGTCAATGGTTACATCCGTCTTGGAAATTTTATTAAGTGTAACCTTTGCATTGTTCTTCAAGATAAGCTTTCCTATACCAAGGTCAGAGCCCGAGTATGTATCCGTACCACCGATATATGTTGCATTGTCAACAGTAAGTGTTCCGGGCTTCTTTGCATTTGAGCTTGTCGCATCTTTCGCATACACAACTGAGCCGTTTTTAATTATCATGTTGCTGCAGATTTCAAGCTGCTGGTTATTATCCTTATTAACTATAGAATTGTCAATAACGATATCGCCCTTTGTTGCTGAAAATACAATGTGGCTTGTAGAATTAAACACACTGTCCTTAACATTAAGGTTAAATGTGGGATCCATACCGCTTGTGGGAGCAGAGAATACAAAGGAGCCTGTCTGATCCCAGATACTGTTGGTTATATTGTAAGTATGTGTACCGTATGCACTTGAGTTCTTTGATGAACAATAAGCTGTAAACTTAACATAAGCGTTTGTTACATTGAAGGTTACGCCATTACCTGTGAAGGATGCACCGGGAATAATCAAAGAAGGTGTAAGGTCTTCAACATCTGCGGTTTTCGCATCGTCGATTGTACCTGTAATATTGAAGGTAGCACCGTGACCGATAACCATTCTGCCGGAGGTTGTTTCAAGAGTTGCACCCTCTCCGATTGTGATAACAGGCTTATCATAACCTGCATTAAACTTGCTTACCTTTGTATATCCTTCAAATGTAAGGTCTCCGCCGGCAACAATTTCACCGGCAACTGTCTTTCCGTTACCGTTAAAGGTAATATCCGCGGGAAGAGTAACAGTTGAATCAAGTGTTATATTGGCAAGTAAGGTAATTGTATCGCCTGCTTTTGCTGCTGCAGCTGCTTTTTCAAGTGTGTCATACTTAGCGTCTCCTACCTTTACCTTGTTAACGCCCTTGAGTTCACCCCATGTAACCTTATTAAGGTCATCGGGGCTGTTCATCTGAACTGCACCTACAGCGAAAATATCACCGTCAACATAGCACTTAACATTTGTAGGAACTAATTCAGCATCGGGCTTAATTTCCCATTCGGTATTCCACCAGGAATCAGAGCCGTTTACGAATGCATGCCATGTAACATCATTGTTGTTACCGTTAAGTATTACCTTTTCGGTATCTACAAGACTTGTCTTACCAAGGTAGGTGTCACCTGAATAAATGTCAACACAGAAGCTTTCGGTACCGTTGATTTTAAGCTGTCCCCAGATGGTAGTCCAGCCGGCAACGGCAGTATCCTGAGCAACGTATGCATTAATTGCAGCGGGATTCTTTACAGTAACGCCTGTAGCTGTCTTTTCAAGCACTACATTTTCGTTGCCTGTCATCTCAATTGTTCCTGTAAAGCCTGTCATATCGGCAGAGATAACCTCTGTATCGATGCCGTCGAAAGCAGATGCATCAATTACGATTTTACCTGCGCCTGTAATTTTCTTGGTTTTGATAAAGCTTTCGGTGTCTGTATTCAATGTTCCTGAAACATCAATCCACTGAACGGTATCAACCATTGAATCATAAACGTTAAGCGAAGTGTTGGCGCTTACAGTCAGTCTTCCCACTTCATTAGCTGCATTAACCTTAAGGAAGGCACCGTTTTTAATTGTTATGCTGTCACCGGACCAGCTTATTTTAAGAATAGCATCCTGCATATCAGGAGTTTCGTTGTATGTTCCGTCAGTTTTTCCACCGTCTAAAACAAGCTTACCGCCACGCGTTTCATCTATTATTCCCTGAAGCTTAGAACCGGGTTCAACGGTGGTGTTGCTGTAATAGTGGAAGCAGTTGGAGTCTGTAGCAGACTTAATAACAGAGTTGTTTGTAAGCTTTACATTACCTTCAAATATATACTGGTTAACTATAATATTTACGCCGTCAAACACGAATGTTCCGTTGTTGGTACGGGAACCGGTGTAAATACCGTCAAGATAATAAGGTGTGCTTACATCCTCCTGTGTAAATGTAACACTGTCAAACTGCTTTTCTGTATATAAGAAAAAGCTGTCTGTTGTAGCACTTGTTGTGGAATTGCCCACAAGAGTGATGGTTACATCTGTCATTCCGGCATCCTTAGCTGCCTTAAGTGCATCCGCAACAGAGCTGTAGCCCTTAGCGCCGATTTTGCAAACGGGAGTTACCTTACCGGTAGATTCTTCGCTTACTGTTTCAGCGCTTACTGTTGCACCGCTTGCAGCTGCAATAGTACCGTTATTGGTAAGCGTAGCAGCACTTACAGAAGATTCGCCATTTACAGTAAGTGTCTTATTTTTATTAATGGTAAGCTCATCAGCCTCAATGCTTGATGTTCCGTTTACGGTAACATTAGAGGCAACCTTAACATTTCCTCCTTCAAAGTTAATGGAAGAATCACCGTTAAGCGTCACTTTTCCAAGCTGATTGCTGTCTCCGCCTGCGAAATCAGACAGACCGCCTGTTATCTGGATTCCCTTGACATTCATATTTGAATCGTTAAGAGTTGTCGCAAAGAAAGTAGCCGATGCAAATGCACCGTCAACCGTAATATCACTGTCGGTTGCAGTAAAGGTGCCCTGTGCATCAAGGTCCTGAATTTCCATAACAGCATTGTGTAAAACAACTTTACCATTAAAACGTATGCTGATGTCGCAATCCTGATAGGAGTCGCTCAATAAATTGCAATACGCCTTCTTATCGGAGCCCTCGGTACCGATTGTCAGAGTATTCTTAATGTGAATGTTGCTGATACTGTTATTTTTCGAACGGGCACAGGTAAGAGTTCCGCCTGCTTCTACAGTAACAGGATATGTCATATCCCACTTTGAAAGCGCATTTCCCATCGTTGCTCCGTCTTTAATAACAACCGCAAGTCTTGAATAGTTTTTATGGTTGTTATCAAAAGTATTGCCGGAAAGAGTGTTGGTTTTTTCAACCACAATAGTTGCGTTGGTTTTGCCGTTTGCTACAGCGTAGGCATATGCACCGGCATAGTTAGAAAACTTTGTTGTTCCGTAGCCTTCGGTTTCGGAATTGTAATCGCAGCTTACATAGAATTCCGTAGCTGCAAGAAGCTCTACCTCGTCTTCTCCGCAAAGTTCTACCTCGTCTTCTGCCGGCTCAGTTACCTCTGCCAGGTCGCTTTCCTCTACAAGCTCGATTATTTCGCCAAGCTCTATTTCTTCCGTTGCAACTGCAGGGATGCTGATTGTTCCCAGTATCATTACAATAGCAAGGAAGAAACTCAAGTTTTTTTTCTTTTTCATACTTCGTTGTCTCCTTTTTTGTGATTTTAAAACCTTTCCTGTTGGGACGAATTTGCCATCCGTCCATATATATTAAATCAGCCGAAGCTGAATTATTGTCTGAAAAATTTACTAATCAACGGTATATAGCTAAAATACAATCGTTTTAATTCTCTTTTCCAATATAAATATTCTTTTTCTTCAAAGGAACGTGCCATCTCCATTTTTATGTAATCCCTTTCTCTTTTGAACGGGATACAGACATTCACAAAGAATGCCAGCAGCAGAAAAAATACTATAATCGCCGCTAATACAGATGTTTCATCGTTCAACAAGGGTGTTGTGCCATAGTCCAATGCCGTCTGCCTTCTTTCTATTGTCTTTTTATGCAAAACCACCATTTTTTCTTTCTTTCCGGAACCATTTTTTCTTCCGCTTCCGCTTCCTCTTTATATTCCTCTCCGCGAAGGTGGCATAAAAGCTTTTTCTTGGCTATCTCATTATCCTTTTCCGGGGGAGATTCCATAAAGAGCTTAAGCAGCTCGTTCCATTCTTCAATAGAAGCAAGACCGCTCGGAACCCGCTCCTCCAGAGACTGTGCAAGCTTTAATTTTCTTTCCGGTGTCAAATCCTTTAGTTGCTCTTCGCACTCGCATCCGGTAACCGTCAGTATTGCGTCAAGTAGTTCCATAGTGTCTCCTTCTGATGCCGTTTTATGCTTGCTGATTTTCTTTTAATAATCTCAGCACTCTGTCTTTCAGATTATCAAGCAGCATCTGTGTCTTTATTTTGTCATCCCATATAGCATAGTCTATAATATATGAAATAATGGAATATATAAATATTTCCGCCTGAATGTGCTTGCATTGGAATACTTCAACAAACTTATCTGCATACTGTTCATACCATCCCCTGAACTCCATAGCCTGATCTCTCATATATCTGCCGAATACAGGGCTTGTTGTAATTTGTACTGCAAGTCTCAGATCGTATTTATACTTTTCAACTTCTTTAAGTATTGTATCAAAATATTCCTCAACCTTGTCGATATGGTCAAAGGTATATGCCAAAAGAGCCTCAACGACTTTCGATGTCCCGTACTTTCCTGCATTTACCCATATATCCTCTTTGTCGTTAAACCAATAATAAAGGCTGCTCTGGGAAATTTTATACTCCTTACATAAATCTCCGACAGAGGCTTTTGTAAGTCCGTTTTTCATCAGATATTCCCAGGTTGATTTTATAATTTCCTGTTTTTTATCCGAGGATATGCTTTTATGCAAACCAATCTCTCCTTACATATATGCTTAAGCGTTTTCTTTGCAAAGTTCACTGTGCATAGTTCGCCGAAAATATGCTTTTGCGCAAACCAAGTCACTTACGATTTATGTGCTTAAGCTCTTTTTTGTAACGTTCATTACACATAATTCAAAAAAAATATTTCTGCAACATAATCGATATTATGTGGGAGAAATCCGCAAAAATAAGCTTAAAAGCTTAGTTAAATAAGTGTGTTCTTAGTTTTCCAAAGAAAAAAGGCACAACAAAAAGACCGGCAATGTGAATTTTGTACAACCGGCCTATTTTGCTATGTATAATTTTAGATAATATGCTTTTTCAGAAGATTTTTTACTAAAAAAATATATAAAATTATTGACAAAGACATAGAGGAATGCTATACTGTAATCCATATTTATGTAATCTTATATATTTCTCCCACATAATATCGATTATGTGATGGAGTGCCTTACCACATAATATCGATTATGTGGTTTTTTTATAGCTTCAATAACCCAAGCCCCTGTATCTGACGGCAATGCACATCAAATGTTTCCATTGTATAAATTCGTGTCGTATTGATGCTGGAATGCCCTAAAATATCCGCAAGGCGCACTATATCTTTCTGTATAGAATAGTACGTTCTGGCAAATAAATGTCTTAAATTATGCGGAAACACCTTTGCTCTTTCTACCCCTGCACTTTCGCACAGCTCTTTCATCATTTTCCATATCGTACTTCTGTCAAGCGGTTTTCCTGTTTTCGTTATAAATACAGGACCGCTTGTTATTTTTTCTTCTTTTATATATTTCAAAAGCATTGTGCAAAGGTCTTTCGGCAGAATAACTACCCGCATCTTTCCCTTGCATTTTATTGTCGCCTGTCTTTTACTTACCGCATCAACGGTTATAAAGGCAAGTTCAGATACTCTGATTCCGCTTGAACAAATCGTCTGCATAAGGTAGTAAAGTCTCCTGTTTCTCTTTTGTTTAGCCGCCGAAAGCAACCTTTCATATTCGCTCTTTGTAAGCTCTTTGCTTCGCTCTGCAAATATCTGTTTCTGTATTTTAAGCATTTTAACCTTTAATCCGTGCCACTCATTATACTCGAAAAAACTGTTCAGCGAAGAAAGAACGGAATTGACCGATGCCGGTGCGTATTTTTCCATCATCTCCTGCTTATACCTGAGTACAAGGCTTTTGCATACTTCAGCTTCCTTGCACCATAGGGCAAATGCAGTTATATCCCTGACATATTTTTCAACCGTTGCTCCGGCTTTTTCTTCCTCTATTAAATATTGCTTAAATTTTTCAACAAGATTTTTTGTAATCGTCACACTAACAACTTCCTTTCTTTACTTTATTATTTTAGCACAAACATAATAATATTCTATTAAGTTGTTAGTAATCTGTTTTTTTAAATTGCAAAAACCCTCTCAGGGTTCGTCTCCCCGCATTGTTTCGCCAAAAGAAAAAGCACCCAAAGGGTGCACAAGTGGCCCCCGGAAAGCCTTTGGCTTTTTGGGGAAAAGGAAAAGCAGCGGTGCTGCGGAAGACTTTTTTGCATAAAAAAGTCGGAGCAAGCTTAGCTTGTTCCGACGCATAAGAGGCGACGCTTCACCTTTCATTATAGAGTCATTTGCTATATGGATAGCCTCGGTGTGTGGGGTGCAGTAGCTGGGATGGCGAGGAGATGAAACCAGCATTTTCAAAAGACCAGAACAATTAATCACATAATCTCTCAACGTTCCCAAACCCATTTTTAATGTCAAAATCCATATTGTTTTCTTCTCGTTATTTATTTGTTCGTTTGATGCGTTATTTTAAGATAATAAATATCCACCAGCATATCTGATATGCTTTTAATGAATTTTTGCTAAGGTTAAATCTATTCACATTCTCTCAACCTGACAGTTTATCTCAAATTCGTAATCAGGATTTTTAATATCATCCTCGGTAAAGGACGTAAACAGAATTTTGCCGTTAGGTAATCTCTCTTTGTCGTATATAAGGTAGATTCTTCCGTTATAAAAATCCACATCGGGATAGGATGTGTTCGGAGAAGAATCTAACAGACGCTTATACTTCCAGGTCTTTCCGTCATCCTCAGAAAGGTACACAGTCATATTTGTTCTTTGTATTTTGTGGTCATTGTTAATGAGGAGCACACTTCCCGAAGGCAGCGTTGCCACAAAAAATCTTGTGTTGGGGCTGGCAATTCCTGAAGTACTCGTAGGCGTCATTGTCTCTCCGTCATCATAGGATGTGCTTTCTGCAAGCTCTCCAGTGTATGTGAGGGAGAACATTCTAATACTGCCGTCCTTAAGCTGATATGCCATACTCTCGTCAAAAGGAGTAGGTATTTTTTCTGCTCCCTTAAGTCTTGTAAAGGTTTCTCCTTTATCGTCAGAGACAGAGTATTCATAATTATTTGAGGCCTGGGAATAGTTAAAGAGTATCCATCTTCCGCTTTTGGTGCAAAGTGGCTTGCAGCGTAAAAAGCCCTTATCTATGCATCTCGGCTCAGAAAATGCAGGATTTACGCTGTCGGGATTATCGCATACCATCATCCACTGTGCGTGGGTTTTATCAAGAAACATATATCCGTCGGAGTAATAACCAACCTTGCCAATCCCTGCCTCCTCTAAATTATTCTGTACCCAAAAAACAAATAATCTGCCGTCGGGTGCGCACCAGAGCTGTATGTCAAGGGCCTGCACTAAATGCTCGTGACTTCCCGGTATTACGAATATCGGCTCGGACCAGGTCTTTCCGTAATCATCACTGTATTTGAGCAGATTGTAATTATCTATATGAGGCTCTCTGCTTCCTCCGGTATACCACCCTGCATATATTCTTCCGCCTTTGGTTATAGCAATAGTGGGACAGCCCTGCCACTTGCGTATGCTTTTATCAAAGCTCTCCTCAAAAGGCGGATAAAGAACCTTTGTAAATTCACTTGCATTACTCATATGTTTTCTCCCCGTATTCAAATATTTTTATTATTCCGTAAGTTGTCGCATTAGCTGAATCTTCTTCACTTACCGCAAAAACTTCTTTTCCGGAGTTTTCTTTTATAAGATACTCCATACTCTGCCGAAGCTGTTTTCTGCCACCGATTACAACTTTTTTTGCATCGGACTTTATAATATTTTTTATCTCGCTGCACATTGCCACACCTATAAAAAAGGAGGTGCATTCAAGAAGCGAATATCCGAAAAGAGTTTTTAGCGTCCTCACCTTGAAAAATGCCGCATTTACGCCGTTTTCACAGCAATACTCAAAGCCTTCCTGAAGTGAGGCAAAATCCAAATCGGCATAGTCAAGCATAATTATATCCTTTAAGATGGTGTTTTTTGCCACCGCCTCAATAAGCTCTCCCGTAAATTCCGTATGAAAATCGCATATTCTGCCGGCATCATCCGTCACTATATGCTTTGAGTGGGAGCCGGGAAGCACATAAAGAGTGTTCGCTGAAAGACTCTCCGAAAGCCCCATAAGCTCCGTTTCCTCACCGCGCATCATATCGGAAGTTGCAATCGACGTGCAGTCCGCTTTTATACCCCTCACAAATACAAAGGGGATGGGCGATATATCTTCTATTTTTGTGCGCTGCATCGTGTCGTGAAGCTTTTTTATACCGCAGGGTAAATCCGTGTGCGGAAGCTCTGACAAGCCATATTCCGATGTTATCATCCCGGAGCAAAGTATGCTGCATATATCACCTTCGGCAATGCCGTTATTGTCAAGTAATGTTTTTATAGCAGATTTAATTTGCCTTTTGTATTCTGCATTGCCACTCACATTGTGCTTTGCTCCGATGCTCATTTTTACGGCGCCTACAACCTTTCCTCCCAGTACCAGATTAATTCTGGTATTGGTAGTGCCCCCATCTATTGTTATGTAGTTTGCCAAAAGCATTACCCCCTCACCGCATTTACATATTTTTCAGCAAGGGCTGTGATTGCACCATAGTCAGATGATGCAAGGAGCTTTTTATCTATGATATTTGAGCCTATGCCAAAGCCACATATACCACATTTAAGATATGCCTTAATATTATCTAAGTCTATTCCTCCCACCGCCAGCATCTTTATGTTGCTTAAGGGGGCTTTAACGGCCTTTACGTATTCAGGTCCCATGCTTGTTACAGGGAACAGCTTGACAAAATCCGCCCCGCAGTTCAAAGCCTTCTGTATCTCCGTGGGAGTAAGCGCACCGGGGATAGATACTACACCATGCTCTACAGCGGCTTTAATTACAGCTTCGTTTGTATCGGGAGATATAATAAACTCACCGCCGGCCTTATAGGTAAGCTCCACCTTTTTTGTGTCCGTCACCGTTCCGGCACCGATGTGCATAGTATCGCCAAAGTGTTCTTTAAGCATAGCTATGTTTTTCGCTGTACGGCTATCTTCAACCTTTCCGCTGTTATCATAGGTAAGTTCCACGAGGCGCACTCCGCCATCGTACATAGCCTTTACAAGAGGCAAAAGCTTATTTTCCTCTACGCCTCGGATTATTACAATCAGTTTGTTTTCAGGTATACTTTTAATAACATCATTTTTCATATTTTTCGCCTCAATGTTGATGATATCACATTAAAAAAGAAATGTAAATTGCATTTTCGGTAAAAAATATTGCCAAACCTGCAAATATGTGCTATGATATATTTATGGATAAAAGTTTTGAATTTATAGAAAAACACAACCGAATAAAATTTCGTTATGCCAGTGGCAAATCCATCCGGTCGGGTAACGAAATTCACGAATATCACGAAATATTGTACTATATAGACGGAGATGCCACATTCTTATCGGAAAACTATTGTGAGGAGTTGACAAGAGACACTTTGCTGATAATACCGAAAGAGTGTTATCACAGCTTTGAGATAAAAAATCAGAATGTATATACCCGTCTTGTGCTGAATTTTCCTGATATTTGTGTTCCCTCTGAAATGGCAGACGTGTTTAAAAGAATATCTGTCATACATAACGTAAGCCCGGAGATAGCCTATGTCATAGATCGTATGTGCCACGTTTTAACAAAAGAAACTGCCGGAGCGGAACACTTGCTCTATGCGCTTTATAACCTTTTGATATCAGAATTACATTGCTTTGGTATCGAAGGCAGCGAGCCCGATTGCCGTGCAAAGGACAGCGTTTCCGGGCGGTGTATAGAATATATAAAAGGCAATTTAAGCAAAAGAATCACAGCCTGTGATATTGCATCGCACTTAAACATATCAACCTCGTCGCTCTTACATAGCTTTAAGTCAGAGATGGGAACTCCCCTACACAGATATATAACGGAAAAGCGACTTATATATGCCCGAAGCCTCATAGCCGAAGGAGCAAGACCCACAGAGGTATTTTATAAGTGTGGCTTTGAAGATTATTCGGGATTTTACAAGGCGTTTTTAAAAATGTTCGGCTATCCACCGTCAAAAATAAAATGATATGATATTGATTTTTCACCTTACCACTTATAGCAAAACAGCAGAAAGATGTCCTTTCTGCTGTTATTTTTTCGTTTGAGACGTTATTTTAAGATAAAAAACATAAAAGCCGCCAATACGGCGACTTTTATGTCGAGTGGTTTTAAAATTATCATAGTAATAAGAAAATAAAATACCTCTTATTCCCCTAATAACCAAAATTTGCATTACTTCTCTACTATAATCATCCCTATATTTTTCAGCAATTCATAAAAATCATTTACCCATACCACGTGCTGTGACAAGCAAACGTCCTACCACTTTGTCGTCTTCAACAAGATATATTTTATCATGAAGATTTACTGTTGAACAACAATGTCCCGGTATAAGTTTTATCTTATCTCCAACGTTTAAGGGTTTGTTTAATTTATGTAACTGGAAATGCTCTTCGCTTGCAACAACTTCTTCGCAGGCGTTATCATATATCCCCGGCATACCCTGGTCTACTCCGCAGGTTTTAACCCCTGCATCAACTACAGTAAGCCCGTCCTTTCTGCTGACAACTGTCGAAAGTACAAATAACGAGTTTTTAAATGGCAAATCGAGGTCCCTATATGTATAATCCATAAAAAGATAACTTCCTGCCTGCAGCTCATTATATACGCTTTTTGTTTTCAATTCAGCGGTTCCTGTGCTTCCGCCAGAAACTATGTTGACATTAACATTATTTTCCTTAAGATAGCTGAGCAGCTTTCCCAATTTATCAAAATTAGCATCTGTTACATTTTTTCTTTCTTTTGCATCTGTCATATGCGATGCATGCCCTGCATAAGCCTGTATTCCTTCAAACACAAGGTTTTCACACTCTTCTATCACGCGAACCAAGCTTAAAACTTCTTCTTTGGTAAGGACCCCGCAACGTTTCATTCCAATCTCATATTCAACCAGACAATATATTGTCGTCCCCGAATTTTTTGCTGCTTTTGCAAGCTCTCTGATATTATTTTCATCATCAACACAAACTGTCAGACGGCAACAGCCTGCCAGGTCTGCAAGTCTTCGTATTTTCTTTGCATCAGTAATCTGATTTGCAATTAAAATATCATCAATGCCGCAATCACAAAGATCAATCGCTTCACTCAGCTTTGAGCACGTCATCCCTTTAGCTCCATTTTTGATTTGCAACCATGCAAGCTCTGAGCATTTGTGAGACTTGTAGTGCGGACGAAGTTTCAGATTTGTTCCCGATATAATAGTATCCATCGCTTTCATATTTTCAAGCATAATTTTTTTATCTACTATCAATGCAGGTGTTTCAATGTCCCTGATATTCATAATTTCCCTCCATAAATTCTTAATGTAACGTTTTATCCTTTCGCGACTTAATTTTTGCTCCTGACTTTTTATCTTGTCAGGAGCAAAAAATTATATATATCTTTTTCTGAACTTGCCTTTATTTAGTTCATATACACAATCAAATCCGACATCACGCAAAATATGTTCCATTTCATCAAAGTAATAATTCAGCGTCTCAACACTGTGACTGTCCGAAGAAAGGAGCACTTTGCCGTCTTGCTTTTTCAAAATATGAAGCAAGTTTTCTCCCAGATATGGTGTTTTTCTGACTCCTCTTGCCATAGCGCCTGTATTCACTTCAAAAATCACATCTGCCTGTGCAGCTTTTTTTATGTATTCTTGTGCAAGGCTTAAATATTGCGCGTTGTTTAAAAAACGCATTTCATCAATTTCATCAAATTTTGTTATAACATCAAAATGCCCCACGATATCAGGTTTTCTTTTTTCAATATAATTTACAAATGTTCTGTAATAGGTTTCTGCCAGTTTTTCCGCGTCATAATGAAAAATCTCCAGACATTTCTTGAAATAATCATAGTTTGAGTCAATAGGGTAGTATTTGTCCTTAATGTGAAAATAGTGGGAGCTTCCTATAATATAATCAAAGCTTTCTCTGTTTACATACGAAAAAGCATCCTCTTCAACACCTGAATAGATCTCAATTTTTTCGCCATATTTATCTTTTAGTCTTGATACTTCTTCAATATATCCTTCTACATCCTGCATACAATATCTTAAATCAAAGGGTGTGTATCCGTGTCCTGAAAAGCCTATGGACGAAAATCCTTTTTCAATTGCATACAAAACTATTTCTTCAGGGGTATTTTTGCCGTCACAAAACGTTGTATGTGTATGGTAATTCGATATCATTTTTATTCCTCATTTTATTCTTTTGAGTATGGGAGAAAAGAAATATGCTTAATAACGATCTTTCGGCATACTGACATTATACTCCAATGCCCCTTAAATATTCAATAGATTTTTTACATTTTTTGTATTTATCAGCATTACCGCATATTTCAATCATCAAAGGTCCGTCATAGCCTGCTTCCTTAAGAATATCTATCGCTTTCTTGTTATCCATAAATCCGTCTCCGATTGCAACCGAATCGTAATATTTTCCATTTCCAATGTACTTGGTTCTCCTTGTACAATAATTCCTGCAATGGAATCCATAATTTCTATATCATTCAGTACTGCAGTCGAGTTCAAAAGTGAAATCGCCTGACGTTTTGTATCTTTAAATACACAGTTTGTTACAGTAGTACCGCCATCTGTGTTGTAAAGTCTCAAACCATGCTGTCCTGCATCATGAATATACAAATTCTTTAAATTCGTTACCGCACCAAATCCTGAACGA
>JAUNRD010000321.1 GCA_030535815.1 Clostridia bacterium | reverse complement strand
CTCTCATGACCTCCGATACTTCGAGGCTTGCCAAATAAAGTATATTATCCTCAGAATAATAAACAACCTTAGCATACCCATATCCCAGTATATCCTCATAGGTAATAAAGCGAATGTAAATAGTGCCGTTGGCTTCAAAAGGTGTGATTCTCGTATCAGCTTCAAAAAATCCCACCTTACCGCCGTCAATTATCATCTTATTGCTTCCGGCTTTAACGATTGTGGTATCTTTAAGTGCCTTTCTTTCATCATCAGTTAAAGCTGTCTGCTGAATTTCTGTATAGAGATAGTTAAACTTTCCTGCGGGTGCGACGGATGCCTTGTCATAAAAGTCAAGGTAATCCGTGCCGGTAAAGTTGTCTGTCCACTTAAATTCAATATCAACAATGCCTGTTTCGCCGATTAAGCTTCTTGCAAAAGAAAGCTGTAAAACCTTACCGGATTCTTTAATTGCCGCTGTTCCGATATTTACCCAGGTGCCGTTTTCGTATTTTGAAACCGCACCCTTGCCATTTACGTTTACGGCATAATCATAGCCAATCCAGCCTGTTGCAATGTTTCTGTCGGAATTGATGTAAAGATTCATCCATCCGGGAGATTCAACTAAATTCTCTGCGGTTTCTGCATAGAAATAGAAGTTATCCTTATCCCTTGCAACCTTGGATTTCACAACAGAATTGTAGGTGGTTGATGTATAGCGAAGGCTCTTACCCGTTTCCTTATCAAGGAAACCGATTTCGTCACGGCCGTATTCGCCGTTGTAGTTTAAGAATTCGGGTGCCACATCACTCCATACAGATGCATCGCCTTCTATATCAATTGTTTTTTCAGCTGATGCAACGGGTGCAGGACGAACGCCCTTGTATTTTCTTATAAAGTCAACCAGAAGATTAAAATAATCGTCCTTTATATAGCTTCTTGAAGGTTCAAAGTCACGGCTTCCTTCTTCGTCGCAAAGGTCAACAAAAGCGTTTTTATAGCCGTAATATTCTGTAAACTTAATGGTGTTCCATTCGTTCCAACCGTCAACAAACACAATATGAGGGTCTGTTTCAAGAGCTAAAGCCGCCTGCTCTCGGAAGAAGTAAGGCTTTCTTGCATTATCGGAAGAATAGTCTTCACCAAAGGCTTCGGAAAATCCCTTTCCCTTTGAGTAGGGGTCTGAAAATACGCCGGTTTTTGCGCCGTGGTCAACATAGGATTCGTTTATAGCCATACCTACTGCCATCCACTCATTTCTGCCGTCTTCCATAATATATCCCCTTAAAGGCTGAGGATAGTTATCAAGCCAATGTACAAATTCGTCGTTTCCCGTGCTTTTATCACGGCTTCCGCAATGTCTTAAATTAAACTTGCCTGCCACCTCGTTTATCATCTTCACGGTGTCGCTATCTTTATAATTAACATCTTTGTGAGTAAGATTTGTCGGCTCATAAGCAACAAGATACGGAAGGTTATCTTTATAATACCAGAAATCGTTATATCTTTCATCAAGGATTATGTTATAGTATATCGCCATAACCTGATCATAGGTGGTGGTGTTTGTATTACTCATAGCACAGAATGCGCAAAGCTTGGGTACGTTTACGCCTGCTGCCTTTGCATCGTCAAAAGCTTCAATCATACAGATTAAAGGACGGATAAAGCAGTTTGTTCCGTTGGTGTAGTCAAAGAAGAGAACATCAACGCCCGAAAGGTCAAAGAGCTCCGCTTGCTTACGGTATACAAAATAGTCATAGCTTGAGTAAAAGCCGTATATAGGTTCTCCCCACCATCCCTTTGAGTGCATAGAGCCCCATGCGGGATGAAGCATATTATCTCTGGACTCAGGGTATGCTCTGTAAACATCGGGGATTACAAGATTGTCGGTTATGTCAAGTCCCACGTGCCAGTTCCAGTAAAACATAGCCACATCTCTTTCGCCCTCTTTTACGGGACCTGCTTCTTCAAAATCGGCAACCTTTCTGCCGTAATCGTCAACCGCCACCCATGTGTCGGAATAAAAATCAACTATGGCAGAGTCGGGCGTGGTCGGCTCAGTTTTATATTCTTCATCATTTAAGGTGATTTTCTTTATTTTCCAGTCTCCGGTATTTTTTGTAAGGGTTGTTGCAAAATAAAGGTTATGTACGCCGCTTACTTCCTTTATGTTTCCGCTTACAGTCACACTCTTTTCGGGAGAATAGTGATTTAGCGCAATGTGTCCGATGGACTCTGCATAAGGATCATCCACCTTGATTCTTAAAATCTGACCGTTGTTGGTGCCGTTCATTCCTATGATGGCATCAACGCTTATAGATTTCACTCCCGTAAGGTCAACGTTTTTAATTCCGAAATAAGTCATACCTTCTTTTACGGAAAAATATTCACCGGAAGTTTTATCTCCCGATTCTGTGATATTTTCCCTTCCTTCGTTTATATCCGCAGGAATAAAGGATTTAACCTCTTTTGCTTCGGCAACCGTGAAAAACGCCAGACACAGCATAGCCGAAAGCATCAATGCAAGTACTTTTTTCATATCAATTCCTCCTTTACTATGCTTTATATTATAATATACATAACTTAAAATGTAAATAAAAAATCTGACCTCTTAATATCTCTTTTTATAAAGCCTTTCTGAAAGCTCACTAATTTTTTCCGCATTTTTATAATATTCCTCTTCAGAATAATAATCTTCACTGTTCCATGTTCTGTCCGCTGTCTCGGAAAGAAGATCTATTACCCTTTCCCGTTCCTCACAAGGCGTGCATTCCCACTGGCAAAGCATTCCGCCAAGAACATTTTCATGCTTAGTTAATTTAAGCCCTCCGAAGGCCTTTGAGCCTCTTGCCCAATGCTGTACTTCGTATAC
>JAUNRD010000320.1 GCA_030535815.1 Clostridia bacterium | reverse complement strand
GAACCAGATTAACGGAAATGGCGTTGGTGAAAACCGCGGGAAGAAACAAAAGAGGCATTACCATTCCCGATATTACGCCCAGGATTTCCGTTGCTTCGTTTCTTGAAAAACCGTACATGGTGAGCATGGCGGGAATTAAAATATTGGAAGCGGAAGCAAGAAAGGTTTCGGCGGTTTTGGAAAATGTTACGGGAACAGCGGTGTCGAGCAGGGAAGGGAAACAGTGTTTTACGGAAGATGGTTTTATTCCTCTTGTGACATGGCGGTATGAGAAAAACAGAATTATGAGGCTTAAAGCTTCTCCTGCGAAAATCCCGAAGGTGAGAACTGCCGATGAACGGGCGATGTTGTCTTTGGCGAATGAAAGAATGAGGCATACTACAATGGCTATTCTGAAAAGCTGCTCTGCAATTTCAGTGAAAGCCGGAACTTTAACAATCCCGTCGGCATAGAAGGCGGATTTGTATATGTTTTCAAAGCCTGTGATTAATACAGCAAAGGCAAGTATCCTTAAAGAAGGAAGAGCGCGCACGTCTCCAAGCATTACCGCAAGAAGCGGAGAAGAGAAAACAATGAGCAAAAAAAGTGCCAGGGAAACGGCTAAAACCGAAATAAGGGAAGACAGGGTATAAGCTTTTGCGCCTTCTTTATCTTTTTTTGCAATACGTTCTGATATACCCTTCATGGCGGCAACGGGAAGCCCTGACGCCACAATGGCACAACATATGGAATATAAAGGGGAAACAAGAGCGAAAAGTCCAAGACCTTCAGCGCCGATAAACCGGCTTAAGAATATCCGGTATAAAAAGCCTGTGAAACGCGTTACGGTATTTGCTGATGTCATAAATAATGTGTTATAGGTAAAAGATTTCCGGTTCAAATTTTTATCCATTCCTTTCTTAAGAAGTTTTTTAAAATATTATAATGAAAAATTTGACTTTATTGTAATTTTGTGATAAAATAATACTGTTATGTCAGAATACACGGGAAAGGAAGTTTTTTTATAATGAACAAAAGGATTCTTACGGTATCTCTTCTTATTATAATAGTGCTGTCTTTATTTACTTTTACGGGATGCGAAAATTCCAATAGTCCCCTTTTAGGAGATGTTACCATAATAGGGCCTGACGGAGAAAAACTTCTGGATTCCGAAATATATGTGACCAAGAATAACGCCACTGCGGCTGATGCGGTTATAATGGCGTGTTCTGAGATGAAGTTTGCATATACTTATGAAAACGGGATGTTCGATAACTTCGATGGACTTGCATCCACTATGGAAGACGGCTGGCTGTTTTATACTGACTATGAGCTTTCTGAAACAGGGGCAGGGGAATATTTGCTGGAGGACGGCTTTATTATAGAGTTCCGCTATGTGAATTATGACGAAAGTTTCAACCTTGAATAAAAGCCTGAAAAAAACTCTTGACATTGGCGCGAAAAGATGCTACAATGCATAATTGTATGGGTATGTTTAGAAAAAGGTGATATAGATGCTCGGTGAATTGCAGACTCAGGATAAGACCGTCGGGTTAAAGCAATCCATTAAGAAAATAAGAAGCGGTGAAGCTAAAAAAGTTTTTATCGCTCTTGACGCGGCACCGGGGCTGGTTGATGAAATAAGCTCTGCGTGCAATGAAAAAAATATTCCGATAATAGAAGTATCGGAAATGAAAGAACTTGGCAGAGCCGCAGGAATTGATGTCGGCGCTGCTGTTGTTGCTGTTTATTAACAGGCGTTGCCTGCTAATATATAAAATTTTATTCAGGAGGTGAAAGATTAATGCCTACATTTAACCAGTTAGTCAGAACAGGCAGATCCACAAAGATTACGAAGTCTACTGCTCCTGCGCTCCAGAAGGGTTTTGACTCTCTTAAGAACAAGGCTACAGACCAGAGCTCTCCTCAGAAGAGAGGCGTATGTACCTATGTTAAGACAAAGACCCCCAAGAAGCCTAACTCAGCTCTTCGTAAAATTGCCAGAGTAAGACTTACTAACGGTACAGAGGTAACAAGCTACATCCCCGGTGAAGGTCATAACCTTCAGGAGCACAGCGTTGTTCTTATCAGGGGCGGAAGGGTACGTGACCTTCCCGGTGTACGTTACCACATCATCAGAGGTGCACTCGATGCTTCCGGCGTTGCAAACAGAATGCAGTCCAGAAGTAAGTACGGTGCGAAAAAAGCAAAGGCTAAGAAGTAATAATTAGCCGAATTTGTTCGTGCATGTTGTTCCGTAGGCGGAATAACAAAAATTAGGTTGTGCGGTCTACGGATTTTTATAGATTGCACTTACAAGATGAAAGGATTCTTGAGTACCTATGAATTCATTATTAAAAATTTATGAAGGAGGGAAGAACAGTGCCCAGAAGAGGATTTGTTCCCAAAAGAGATGTTTTACCGGATCCCATGTACAATGATACAACTGTTACAAGACTTATCAACAACATCATGCTTGACGGCAAGAAGGGTGTTGCACAGAAGATAGTTTATGATGCATTTGACATCGTACGTGAGAAGACAGGAAAGGAGCCGCTCGAAGTTTTCACTCAGGCAATGGAAAGCATTATGCCCGTGCTTGAAGTAAAGGCAAGAAGAGTCGGCGGTGCGACATATCAGGTTCCTATGGAAGTACGTCCCGAAAGACGTCGTACTCTTGGTCTGAGATGGCTCACAGTTTATTCCAGAGCTCGTAACGAAAGACATATGTGCGAGAGACTGGCTAATGAAATCATTGACGCTACAAACGGACTTGGCGGAGCTGTAAAGAAGAGAGAAGATACTCATAAGATGGCAGAAGCTAATAAGGCGTATGCACATTACAGATGGTAGTATTACAAAGATAGTAACCGACGA
>JAUNRD010000319.1 GCA_030535815.1 Clostridia bacterium | reverse complement strand
GTTGAATATGATTCTGAGGATAATATACTTTATATGGCACGCCACGACCTATCGGAGGACAAGAGAGAGATTACAAACTATCAGTGGACATATAACGAAATAGGCACGCTTGATGCAAGAATTAACGGCGAAATCAAAAAGCTTACAGCTACCGTTATGGTAGTGGATGGACTTATATATGCTCCGCTTACCTATGTCAGCGATATGTTCGGATGGAATATAAAAAGCTTTGGAAACGGACTTTATGCCCTTTCAAGAAATGCAATAGATGAGGCAGCCGTATTAAGTGTTGCGTCACACATCGAATAAGGAGGTATTTGTATGAAAAAAATATTTGCACTTGTTTTAAGCATCGTACTTATGATATCCTCTTTATACATCTGTGTAAATGCAAAGGTTACGGAAGTTCCGATTGAAAACTTAAAGGAATCAGGTGTGCTTCCCGAAAGAAGCGCATGGTCTGTTACAGCATCAAACTCATGGAAATGGGGCGCTGCCGAGAAAATGCTTGACGGCGATATAAAGACAATGTGGCATTCATATTATAAGGAACAGGACGGAAAGGCAGTCGATAAAGCGCCTGCACCTTATTATATTGATATCGAACTTCCCGAAAAAGCGGAAATAACCGGCTTTGTATATGCACCCAGGCAGGATATTGATTCGGGCTATGTGTTTAACTGGGAAGCTTATTCCGTTTCAGATGGCGGGAAAGAAGAATTGCTTGCAACAGGCGAATTTGCCAGAAACAAAAATGCAAAGGTTGCATCATGGCAGGGCAAGGAAACCAAGAAACTCCGCATTGTGTTTACAAAGACAACGGGGGTAGGTACCTGCGCCGAGCTTTACCTTTTAGGCAAAGGGGAGGATGCATCGCTTTTCGCATCATCCGACAATGCTCCTGCTGATGAAAAAGAAGGCGGTGACGCTTCCCTTGAATCCAAGGTTCTTCCTCCCAGAAACACCTGGAAAATTACGGCATCAAACTCATGGAAATGGGGCCCTGCCGAGAATATGCTTGACGGTAACATAAAGACAATGTGGCACTCTTATTATAAGGAACAGGACGGCAAGGCTGTCGATAAAGCCCCTGCACCTTATTATATAGATATTGAACTTCCTGAAGAAAGCGTTGTAAAAGGCTTTACCTATGTTCCAAGAATTGATAATAATTCAGGTTATGTATTTAACTGGGAAGCATATGCTGTTTCAGATGACGGAACGGAAACAAGACTTGGTGCAGGCACCTTTGCCAACGATGCAAACCCCAAAAGTGCAATCTGGAATGAAGTGAGCCTTAAAAAAATTCGCATAGCGTTCACTAAAACTACAGGTGTAGGCACCTGTGCAGAGCTTTACTTAATAGGTAAAGGTGAAAGCGGAGTAAAGGCGGCAACAACCGAAAAAAAGGAAGATGCTAAAGCTTCAAATGTAAACGACAAAGGCTGGATTGTAACGGCATCATCTGAGAAGAACTGGGCGCCCGGTGTAAGAGCATTTGACGGCAAAATGAATACCTACTGGCATACAGATTACGAGGAGGAAGGCGGCAAAGTAATAAGCCACGATATGCCTCCTCACGATCTTAAGGTGACCTTCCCAGAAAAGAAGGTTATAAGCGGATTTACCATTTATCCGAGAGAAGGGGCAACTTCTCAGGCGGGACTTGTAGAAAAGATTAACTTCTATGTATCCGATTCTGACGAAGGGGAATATTATCTTCTTTGCACAGAGGAATTTAGCGCAACAACAACGGCAAAGGTTGTTGACTTTGCCTGCGGTATAGAAGTAAAAAGAATTTGGGTTGAAATAACAACAAGCTACAGCGGTTATGCCGTTATTGCGGAAATGGAATTTTCAGAGCCCGGAGAAGACACAAAAATTGTTTCTTATGAGGATTTTGCTGCCACAAGGGATGAAAACCGTCTCTATAAGATTGATTCCTCGGGATTTACCGTAACGGATCCCGACAATACACCTTCTTGGGCAGGAAATCCGGGAACACTTGTGGACGGAACAGAGAGAGGATTCTGGCAGACAGAAAAGCTTGCACCGGGAACAGTTATATTAATCAATATGGATTTAGGCGAGGTTAAGGAATTTACACATATGTCAATTCTTCCCAGACCGTCGGACGATTATCACGGCTATTGGGAAAAGTTTAATGTTTATGTGTCGGAGGACGGCATTGACTATAAAGAGCTTTTATACGATTATTCCTTTGAAGAGGAAGAAAAGGATATATCCGAAAAATTCATTTTCTTTGAGGAAGGCGTAAAGGCGAGATATGTGGAGTTTGAAATAACTGAATATTTCAACGCCCGTGTAAGCTGTGCCGAAATAAGCTTCTGGCAGAACAAGGAAATGCACGATAAAACTTCCGATTCAGGTAAATATGTATTAAAAATAGGCTCTCCCGAAATTGAAATCACAAAGGGAGGAAAAACCTATACCAAAACAATGGATGTTGCACCTTTCATAACTGCAAAAGGACAGACAATGATACCTCTTCGCGGTTTAATCGAAGAAATGGGAATGGATATAGAATGGAAGGATAAAACACAGGAAATTATTCTTTCCAAAGGCATAAGAATAATTAATCTTCAGATAAGAAACAAGCTTGTAAAGGTGGAAGGAACACCCTACGGTGATGTCACCTACACCCTTTATTCACCTCCGAAAATCAAGGATTCAAGAACATTTGTGCCGGTAAGATTCTTATCCGAGCAGATGGGCTATACCGTAACCTGGGACGGAGAAAGCCAGACTGTAACAATTGAAAAAGAATAAAATAAACCCGCAGACAAACGGCGGTACTTCTTAGGGAGAAGCCGGTTTTGGCTTGTTATTTTCCGCTGAT
>JAUNRD010000318.1 GCA_030535815.1 Clostridia bacterium | reverse complement strand
TTTACACGAAAGGATGAGCTTTTTTGAACAAAATCAGAGCTTTTTTCAGAAAATATAAAATCCCGTCAGCCCTTTTACTGTTTCTTATTTTCACAGTTGCTGCAAGCTTTTCAGGTCCCCAAAGTGTTATAGAAGAAAAAGAAAAAGAAGACGTTAACGAAGAGACCAAAGAAACCCGTGCCTTTATCACAAAGGGAAACGATGAGCCTCTTGACATCCAATATAAGGACGAGGTCATCCAGGTAATGCCCGAAGAGCGCATCCCAAAAGGTAAAACCTCTCCCGAAAAAGAAAACATCCGCTTCCCGGAAAATCTTCCCGAAGATAATGATGAAAATCAGACCGAAGCAAAAGACTCCTCTTCAGAAAGTTCCGGAATACCTGCCTCTGCCGTTTCACCCTTTTCGCCTGTTTTCCCTCTGCCGGGCAAAATATTAAAGTCCTTCTCTTCATCGCCTATTCATTCTCCCACTATGGGCGACTGGAGAACTCACGAAGCAATTGACATTTCAGCATTCTTCGGTGAAGAGGTTAAATCCGCAGAGAAAGGTACCGTAAAGGCTGTAGGCAAAGATCCCCTCTTGGGTTTTTTCGTCCTGATAAGTCACGACGGGGGCTTCGAGACATTTTACGCCAATCTTCACGGAGAAACCACGGTCATCGAAAGCCAAATCATTGAAAAAGGACACGTTATAGGCTATGTAGGCGAAAGCACTCTTACAGAATCCGCCGACGAACCCCATTTGCACTTTGAGATGCGTAAAAACGGAAAAAGAGTCAACCCCGAAGAATATATACGTTAAAAAAACAGTGTGAGCGCTGCTCACACTGTTTTTACTATATTCTTTTCTTCGGATATCAATATCTCAATTTCGGGGAAAGCTTTTTCTATTATCCCCTTAAATATATCTGTCACCGAAATTTCAGAGTCATAATGTCCCACCTCGATATAGGAAATACCGTTTTCCGAAAGATTACGTATATCTGAATAGGTAAGATCCCCCGTGATGTATAAATCCGCCCCTCTTTTAATTACATCATCCGTAAGCCCTCTTCCGCTTCCCGAGCAGATGGCAACGCTTTTTATCTTCTTGTTTTCATCTCCTGCATAGCGGACATAAGGAAGCCTATAGCTTTCTTTAACCCTTTTTATAAGCTCGCCAAGCGTCATATCAGCTTCACATATTCTTCCGCAGGTTCGCTCATTTTCACCAAAAGCAAGGTCTGATATAACCTTCAGCGAAAGCTTTTTTGCCACAAGATCATTAAGTCCTCCCTCTGCAATATCCATATTTGTATGTGCAGAGTAAACAGCGATGTCTGATTTAATAAGGGTCTTCATACATTTGCCGGCACTTTTGGAAAAATTCAGGGCCTTAAGGGGATGGAAAATAAGAGGATGGTGGGAAATTATCATATCAGCGCATTTCTCCGCCGCCTCTTTTGCCGTATTTTCATCCGCATCCAGACACAAAAGAACCTTTTTAACCTCTGCTTCGCAGTCCCCGAGAAGCAGCCCCACATTATCAAAATCCTCCGCAAGATACAAAGGTGCTGTTTTTTCAATTTCCGAAATTATATCTTTTACTTTTACCATAAAAAACCTCTTTAATCTGCCAGGAAGAAAGCGATTTCCGATACTTCATAGCGGTTATCTTTGAAATCTCCCATATAAATCCAACCGGATTCTCCCGACTTCTTTTCTATAAATACAAAGCCATCTGAATCTTCCTTTGTTATCTTAAATAAATCTCCCGCATTGAGGTTGGTCATTCCGTCCCGGCTTAAAGCATCTCCGTAGTTTTCAAAATCAGCATATGCAATTACGTATCCTTCTGCCATTGCTTCTGCATCTTCTTCCGTTAATTCCGGCCACCATTCTGAGTTATATGAAGGTCTTAAAACCTTTCTTTCCTTCATTTCAACTTCAGTAAATTTTTCTCCGTCGAAAGAATACTCCGTTTCAACGCACCACATACCTGTTCTGCCTCGCTTGGATGTTTTAAGTATGCCACCTTCAAAAGAAATCTCAGGTTCGTAGCCGACAGACAAGGTGTCCCACGTATAAGGTTCTCCCGAATATGAGTCTGTATGCTCAAACTCATAAAGTCGGAATGTATCCTCTTCCGGTTTTAATATTCTCAGCATCATATCACTGCTTATCTCTTCGGAAATCAGAACAAGCTCTTTGCCTTTTTCCTTTGTATCAAGGTCTATGGCGTATACCTTATCAATATAGTAAGCTTCGCCATAGCCAAGGGATATTTTGCTTTCTCCCATAGCTACTTCAATGCAGTAATCCTCAGTCAGCGCTATGTTTACGGTATCATCCTTGCCGTCACCTGTAAGGTCATAGCTTAAATCGATGTTTTCTGTTGTCCCTTCGTTTTCAAAAAGAAGGATACATTCTTCTTTTTTCCCGCACGAAGCAAGGGAGAAAACCAAAACTGCTGCCATTAACAATGTGAATAACTTTTTCATAAAAATCCTCCTTCTGTTTTGTAAGTTTATATTACCACATTCTGCCCGAAAAAGCAATATTTCCTGCCCCTTTGTAACATAAATATAATCAAAGATTAAGATTGACCGACGAGCGGTATTTTTTCGGAGTCATCCCTGTTTTCTGACGAAAACTCTTCACGAAATACGCCGTCTGTGAAAAGCCTGTTCTGTAGGCAATTTCCTCAACAGAAAAAGCGGTGGTAGATAGAAGATTTTTTGCCGCTCGAAGGCGGTAGTCCATAAGATACTTATGTATACTTTTTCCGGTTTCCTCCTTCATAATTCTGCTTAAGTGATAGGGATGATAGGAAAACTTTTCTGCAACCACAGCGTTTGTCACGGAAGAATCGGCATAGTTTTC
>JAUNRD010000317.1 GCA_030535815.1 Clostridia bacterium | reverse complement strand
AGCAGAAACCTGCTGACTTCGCAACTCTTATCATTTCTTCTTCGCCTCAGCTAAAGAATAAATTTTATCCATAAGCTCCTTAGTCATACGCTCATAGTCTTCATTTTCAAGATGTTGCTTTTTGTACATACTGTAATCAAGGGGCTCTCCTATATTAACGCGTACCTTCTTGAATATGTGATTATTTTCAGAAAGCCCTACGGGTAACACTTTAGCACCTGTTAAAATTGCAAGCCTTACAGCCCCCTGTTTTCCGGGGTTGTTATCTTCCTTACGGGATCTTGTTCCCTGGGGAAAAATCAGAAGGGCTCGTTTATCTTTCAAAAGTCTTATTGCGGTTTTAATTGCTGCAATATCACTGTTTTCTCTGTCAATCGGGAAAGCACCGAGTGAAGATATCAGTTTTGCGAAAGGCTTGAATTTGAAAAGCTCTTTTTTTGCCATAAAAGTAAGTTGTCTGTCAATAGATTCAGCTATAAATACAGGATCTCTGAGTCCCGGATGATTACAGCAGACAATAAGTCCTTCATCCACAGGAATTATTGAGTTATCGGGCTTTTTGAAACCATAAAAGATAAAGTCAATGACCCTGATTATTCTGATTAATATTCTGTAAAACATAGTATTTCTCCGTTTTCTTAGATTCTTTCCATAATAAAACTTTTGATAAGCTCTACGGATTCTTCCAGACTATTACCGGTTGTATCAATAAGAGTAGCATCATCTGCCTTTTTCAGAGGCATATACTCTCTGGAACTATCGTTCTTATCACGGAATTCCATATCTTTAAGCACTTCTTCAAAAGTTACATTTTCTCCTTTTTCTTTAAGCTCCAGATAACGTCTTTGCGCCCTGTCTTTTGTATCTGCAGTAAGGAAAATTTTAACCTTCGCATCGGTTAAAACGTTTGTTCCTATGTCACGACCGTCCATTATACAGTTATGATGCTTTGCGAGTTCTCTCTGGAAATCAACCATCTTTTCGCGTACTTCTCTTATTACAGCAACATGAGATGCTGCCAGGGAAATTTCGGGAGTCCTGATAAGAGCTGAAACATCTTCTCCATTTAAGTAAACGTGCTGGACTCCGTCGACATATTTGATATCTATCTCTATTTCGGGAAGCAATGAGATAACGCCAAGTGCATCGGAAGCGGTATCTATCCCCTTCCTTACGGCTGCAAGGCCAACTGTACGGTACATTGCGCCTGTATCAATATACATATAACCGAGCTCTTTGGCAACCGCTTTAGCTATTGTGCTTTTACCGGCACCTGAAGGCCCGTCAATTGCGATATTAATCATAATATTCCTCCTTAAATTGCGCGGTGACCAAGACCTATAGCAATTTCATTCAAATGCAGAAGTCCTATTCCGCAGAAAATGCATACTGCGATATGATCTTTGCATTTCGCAATTCCGATTTTTCCGCCGGCATTAAGCCCGATAGCTTTGGTCATTATGGCTGCCAGAGCTTCTCTTGCCGCACCGGCAACCGCGCCCTCTTCGGAATGTGAGGAAGAAATGAGTCCCTCTCGCTTTGCGCCCACAACCGAACGTTCTACAATTTTATTTACAGAGCTTATAAATTCTCCTCCAAAATCAATTGCACAGCAGGAAATACCGTCTTTTAAGCACTCCGACTTAAAATAAGCTTCCTCTTCCCTGTTTTTTGTCAATGCCGCTTTAATGGCAGCAGCGGCCACTTCTTTGCTTCCGAATTCGGACATATTATCGCCTCCGGATAAAATATATTTTATTATAACATGAATAAAAAAGCTTGCTTGCAAGGACTTTTTTATGCAGCCGTCAAGAAACACAAAAAGCAGATGAAATCTGCAAAGATGCTGCAAGCAACTTTTGGCTGTGCCATTTTTTGTGTATTATAACATAAAGTCATCAAATAATCAATAAATTTATAAATTATTTCCTGCCATATACCCTGTAGAAAAAGCAATTTGCAGATTAAAGCCGCCGGTATAGGCGTCAACATCTATTATCTCCCCTGCAAAGAAAAGCCCGGGGACAATTTTAGATTCCATAGTTGATGGATTTATCTCTGAAATTTTAATGCCACCGGAAGTAATTATAGCCTCAGAAACCGGTCTGAAAGCCTTTATGTTAACCGTAAGATGCTTCAATAAGCCGCAAAGAGCCTTACGTTCTTCCTTGGTTATCTCGCAAACAGTTTTTCGCTCATCGATTCCCGAAAGCTTTACGATAACAGGAATCATTTTCTGCGGTAAAAGGTCCGAAAGCGAATTTATAAAGTCTCTCTTTGCATACTTTTCAAAATCTCTCAGGATTCTTTTATCGAGTGCTGCTTCATCCAAAGCGGGTTTTAAGTCAATCTCTATCTTATAGCTATTAGCAGCCTTCTTCATATGAGAGCTTGCAGAAAGAATCATAGGTCCGGAAACTCCGAAATGAGTGAAGAGCATTTCTCCGAAATCAGAATACTTTTTTTTGCCGTTTTCGAAAAGCGTAATAGCTACATTTTTAAGAGAAAGCCCCATCATCTCAGAGGGAAAGCTCTCTTCGGTAACAAGAGGTACCAGTGAGGGTTTTATTTCTGTTACGGTGTGTCCCAATTCTCTTGCAAACTTATACCCGTCCCCTGTTGAACCGGTTGTGGGATAGCTTAAACCGCCGGTAGCTGCAATTACTCTTTCGGCACTTATTTTTTTACCATCGGAAAGCAAAACGCCCGAAGCGGCACCGTTTGCTGTTGTGATTCGGACCACATTGCCCTTTACTGCTTTTACATTATACTTCTTCATTTCAGAAACCATGGCATTTACTATATCCTGGGCTTTATCGGATTCGGGAAAAACCCTGTTACCTCGTTCTGTTTTAAGCTTTACACCGGCATTTTCAAAGAAA
>JAUNRD010000316.1 GCA_030535815.1 Clostridia bacterium | reverse complement strand
AACTCAGACATATGAGGTAAGAGGATTTACCGATGTATTTGGCAGATATCAGCACCAGAACTTCGAGGCTTTTGCATTCCAGATGAACGAACATAAGGATGAAGAAAAAGAACTTGAAGGTGAAACATGGACTTGCGAAAACTGCGGAACTGTTAACAATACCGGCATCTGCACCACCTGTAATTATAAGAAATATTATGCATACTATGCAATTCCCGAAACACAGACCTTTAATATGATGTTCTACAGAAAGGACATCCTTGCACAGCTTGGTCTTGGTGTTCCTGAAACATGGGATGATTTCTTTGCTCTTCTTCCTGTAATAAGAAGAAGCAATCTTGAAGTTGGTGTTCCTGCACCTACTATGTATCAGATTCTTCTTTATCAGTATGGCGGAAGCTACTATAGCGAAGATAAGCATTCCTCGGGTCTTACAACACCCCAGGCACAGAAGGCGTTTATCACTGTTGCGGACTGTTTCACAAAGTATGACTTCCCGCTTACATTCAACTTCTATACAAGATTCAGAAGCGGTGAAATGCCCATATCCATTCAGCCCTATGCACAGTTTAATATGATTAATGCTGCTGCACCTGAAATTCAGGGCCTCTGGGATATGACAAAGGTTCCCGGAACTGTAAAAGAAGACGGAACAATAGATAACGGACAGAACGTATCCTCTGCAGGATGCATAATGTTCCGAAACACAAAGGATAAAGATGCTGCGTGGGCATTTATGGAATGGTATAACAGAAATGAAATGCAGACACGTTACGGCGAAGAGCTTGAATCCGTTATGGGTTCTGCAGGCCGTTATGCAGCAGCGAATATTGAAGCTTTCAAGTCTCTTGCATGGACAAGACAGCAGACAAAGCTTTTGAGCGAACAGATGGAAGCACTTACAGGTGTGCCTGAGGTTCCCGGAAGCTATTTCACAGCAAGAACAGTAACTCTTGCATTCAACGATGCGTACATCGAAATGGAGAACCCCTACAAGGCGCTTTCTGAAAGAGCAGAGGATCTCGATGAAGAAATTGCAAGAAAATACGAAGAATTCGGATTATATTGATAAGGAGGGATGAGTTGTGATTTTTAAGAAGAAAAAGAAAGACGATAGACTTCCTAACGAAAATGTAAGAAACACCTGGCTTGAGATAAAGACAAACAAGTCAAACTATCTTCTGGTAGCTCCGTATATGCTCATCTTCCTGACATTTACGGTTATTCCGGTAATATCTTCAATGGTATTAAGCTTTACATACTTCAACCTTCTGGAATTCCCCGAGTGGAGAGGTTGGCTCAACTATCAGAGACTGTTCTTAGAGGACGATATCTTTATGATAGGTCTTAAGAATACCTTGATGTTTGCGTTTATTTTAGGACCTACCAGCTATGTGCTCTGTTTCCTTTTTGCGTGGCTGGTAAATGAATTGCCACCTAAAATCAGAGCGTTTATGACACTTTTATTCTACGCTCCTTCGATATGTTCATCGGTTTACACCATCTGGCTTTACATCTTCAGCGGTGACTCAACAGGTCTTATAAACTCATATATGCTCAAGTGGGGATGGATAAATACTCCCATTCAGTTCTTCACAAATACAAGCTATAACGTGGGAATCATCATTGTTATCCAGCTGTGGCTCAGCCTTGGTACTTCGTTCCTTTCGTTTATCGCGGGCTTCCAGTCTCTCGATAAGAGCTATTTCGAAGCGGGTGCCATCGACGGTATTAAAAACCGTTTCCAGGAGCTTATCTACATAACAATTCCCGAGATGAGACCTCAGATGATGTTCGGTGCCGTAATGCAGATTGCATCCTCCTTCGGTGTAGGTGCTATATGCAGAACTCTCGGTGGTTTCCCCAGTACGGACTATTCACTCCGTACAATTGAAACTCATATCTACGACTACGGTACAACACGTTATGAAATGGGTTATGCTTCTGCAATTGCATTCTTGCTTTGTATAATGATGATTGTAACAAGAAACCTGATGGCGAAGCTCATCAGAGTAGACGACTAAGAAAGGAGGAACAATAAATGTCAACAGATACAATAATGTCTTCAGGCAACACTGAAGTTAATATGAATGAACTTCCCGAGCATTTAAGAGAACACGTTCCTCCGAAAAAAATGAGAGCAAAGAAGAAGAGGGTTAACCGCTCGCTTGGCGGTGACTTCCTCGTAATATTCTTCCTTATATTAATGGCGCTTTTCATGGGTGTGCCGCTTTATTACTCTATAATAAATGCGTTCAAGCCCTTGAACGAGCTGTTCATTTTCCCGCCCAGATTCTATGTTGTACAGCCTACACTTGCTAACTTCAAGCAGGTATTTGATCTGGCATCCGATCTCTGGGTTCCCTTCTCAAGATACGTGTTTAACAGCTTGTTTGTCAGCATAACCGTAACAGTTGGTCACGTTATACTGGCATCAATGGCAGCATATCCTCTTGAAAAGTCAAAGTTCCCCGGATCTAAGACAATGTTCCAGATGGTACAGATTACACTTCTGTTCACAGGTGGTACAATGGCGGTTCCTCAGTACGTAGTAATGGCTCTTCTTGGTCTGGTTAATACGTACTGGGCGCTTATCCTTCCTGCTGTAGGCGGAAGCTTAGGTCTTTTCCTTATGAAGCAGTTCATGAGAGGTATTCCCGATTCCATGCTTGAGGCTGCAAAGATTGACGGCGCAAACGAGCTCACCATTTTCTGGAGACTGGTAATGCCCAACGTAAAGCCCGCATGGCTCACTCTTTCTATCTTCTCTTTCCAGTCTATCTGGAATGCGACAGGTAACAACTTCATTTATTCGGAAGAACTCAAGATGCTTCCTACAGCTCTTAACCAGATTTATGCGGCTGACGCTGCAACCGGTGTAGG
>JAUNRD010000315.1 GCA_030535815.1 Clostridia bacterium | reverse complement strand
CAAGAAGATACATAACGGAAACAATGCTAAAATAATAACAGTTGTTGCATCGGGATCTCCGGAAGAAGCCTTCCCGAAGGAGCTTTGCAGTGAGCTTGTGGAAGTCGTGGACGATGAGGGCAACGTAACCTATGAAGAAAGAATAATCGAGCCCCTTGCGGCAAATGTGGCGTCAGATAACACGAAAGAAGCCATAAAAAAGCTTAAAGGAGAAATTTTAAGAGTTGTAGCACCTATGCTTGGCTGCGGCTATGACGATTTATATAACAGAGAGCAAAAGAAAAAAGTCCGCACTCTTGTTACAGCGGGAACAGGTATTCTTTCTGTGCTTCTGGCATTTCTGATATACAACAGTGCAATGCTGTATAAAATAAACACACAGAAGGTGGCGCTGGAAGAAGCCAACCGCGACCTTCAGATTAAAAATTCCGAAGTATATGTGTCCCAGGCTGAATCCTGCAAAGAGGCGGGAGATATTTATTCTGCCGTAAAATATGCATACGAAGCAATTCCTGAAGAAGGAGAAGATTATCCTGCGGCAATGCGTGCACAAAGGATTATTTCTGGTGCGTTGGGTATATATGAAAACAAGGAGATACAGAGCAATACTTCGGTTAAAATTTCAGGATATGTAGACTATATAAAGCCTTCAGAGGACGGAAACAGGCTGTTGGCTAAAGACAACAATGGTAAAATTTATATAATTGATACAGATAAAAAAGAAATAATAAAAGCTCTTACACCTTATGAGGCATTAGGCACAACATCCAACTATTTAAATGATATTGAAGTGGCTGGAAATTTCGGATACATATCGGGAGGTAACAAAATTATATCAATTAAACTCTCGGACGGAAGTATAAACTGGAAAAATGAAAATTCTGATTGCTCTGATATCGTAGTTAGCAGTGGTTCTGATGCCGTATGCGGCATTGGATACTCAGGATATTTCTTTATGGATAAAGAAACCGGAAAAATAGTTTCGGAGGGAAGCTTTGAAAAAAGCAGCAACTATCTTAAGGAATATACATATATGTCTCAGGAGGGAAAGATATATTCAGCCACGGGAGACGGAATTGAAATTGCAAGCAAAGATTCCCTGGCTTCTGCTTCATTGGGAATTGGTAAAGATGATGAAGTTCTATCCATGGGAGAAAACGAAAAATACGTTTATGTAAACATAGGAAGGGACAGTGAAGACAGCTTTTCTTTCAATAAGGCGGAGCTTGTCTGCATTGATAAGAAAACTGATACTGTAAAATGGAAAACATCTTACAATGTTAAAGGTGTATATGGAGGAAGCGGTGAAATTTTACCTCTGACACATAGGATGTATGCTGATGAAAAAAAGGAAGAATTGCTTACTGTAAACGGCATGGTGGTTCCATTAGATAACGGAATTTATTATTTTGAGCAGGAAACAGGAGAGCACTATGCATCAATAGAAGATATTGAAGAAGTCGTAACAATTACGCCTCATAATGAATATATGGGTATAAGAGTGATTGCGGAAAATAAGTTTGCGGACTATATTCTTATTATGAGCAAAGGAACAAACAATTACGGCTGGGTAAGCGGCTATATGGATGTCAGCGATGCAAAATATGCTGCGTTTTTTGGAAACAATTTTGCAATAGCTAAAGAAAACAGCTCAGAAATAATAATTTCTGAAAAAATTCTTTCCGACAACAGGGTTATATATGATGGCTTTACTACGGAAAAAAATCCCGATATAATTAAAGAAGCGGATAACGGAACAATCGTTTGTGCTGAATCAGGGTACGGAAGCGATGAAGTAATCAAAACGGTTATCGGAGTTTATGACGGAGAAAAAATCAAAGCTACGATGACTTTGGAGAATTTCGACATTGCTGAAATGCTTCTGAGTAAAGAGTGCATTGTGGTAATCGGAAGAGAAAATGCGATTCTTTACGACTTTGAAGGAAATAAGCTTGATGAAATTGAATTTGAGGATTATTTCAGAAAGAACATAGGAGTTGCTGAAGATAAATTTTTCTATTTCACATATAAAGCTGCATCTGTAAACGGTGATAAACTGCTTTTATGCAGCAGTGACGGTTGCGGAACACTTGATATCGCAGATAAAAAGTTTACATATGAAAGCTATGAAGACTTCGGATCTGTCCGTGAGTTTTCTGAAAATGAAGGGGCAATTGCATTTGTTGCAAACGAATATGTAAGCGGAAATGAAACTTTTAAGATAGCTTGTGTAAGTGAAGATGGATTTTACTATGTTAAATCAGGAAATGAAGATTATATATACGAAGATGATACTATTTCCTGCATATCATACATTAGAGAGAAAGAAATAATCGCCTTTAATGACAAAGCCGGATTTATAGGTATTTTCAAAAATGGCGAAGCAGATTTTTCGAAAATAGAGTATGATGTAAATAATAATACAATATACAGTCTTGCACTTACAAAAGACGGTAAATGGCTTTTTGCATTATGTGCTGACGGAAGAATTATTAAATATTCAACTGAGACTTTGGAAGAAATAAGTGTATGCGATACAAGGCTTACCATAAGGGATTCAGCTGAATTAAAGACAATAAATGAAAAGGAATTGGTATTAGATAATTATGCTGCCAGTGCAATTATTTCTGCAGAAACAAATGAAATAAAAGCGGATATTGGCATTTTTAACGGAATATCGGCAGACGGAAGTAAGCTTTATACCACAGAGTATATTCTCGGAGAAAATAATATCAGCAATTATAAAATCGGATATTATGAAAATCTTGATAAAAAAGGCTTGCTTGAAAAGGCAAAAGAATTTCTCGGTATTGAGTAATATGAAAGCGGCTTGGCATAATTTGTCAAAGTCGCTTTACTTTTTAAAAAAATTGTGCTATAATATAAAATCA
>JAUNRD010000314.1 GCA_030535815.1 Clostridia bacterium | reverse complement strand
GAGTCGGGAAATCCCACTCAGTGGGCGGGAGGTTACCCGAAACGCGAGCTTTTAACTGATGATATAGAAAAAGGTCAGCTTTATGTTGTGGATGAAGATGGTGAAATTACAGGCGTTTTTGCCTATATCGGAGGACGGGATAAAACCTATGCCTATATAGAGGACGGCACATGGCTTTCCGACGAACCTTATAAAACAATTCACCGCGTGGGTGCAGGTAAAAAAGGCAGAGGCATAATGAAAAAGGTGTGCGACTTCTGCAAGGAGGATTTTTCCAATCTTCGCATAGACACCCACAATGACAACAAAAAAATGCAGTATTTAATAGAAAAAAACGGCTTTAAGCGATGCGGTATAATTTATGTAGAGGACGGCAGTCCCAGGATTGCCTATCAGTATATAAAATAAAAGGTGATGTTATGAACAGCATAAAGGTGGATTTTTTGAAAGAGTGTGGCAATATGAAACCGATGCACGCTGTAAACAACGGCCCTTCGGGATCCAAGGTAAGAATGGCGATGAATAACTATTCGGACTTTACTGATGCGGGAATTCCGTATGCAAGGACACACGATGCTTCTTTTTCGGCAAATTATGGCGGGGAACACACCGTTGACGTGCACAGAATTTTCAAAAATTTCGATGCTGACGAAAATGATCCTGCATCATATAAGTTTGAAAGTACAGACAATTATCTTAAAGATATCGAAAGCGTGGGAACGAAGGTTTTTTATCGCCTTGGTGCATCAATCGAACACGGACAGAAAGAAGGCACTTATCCTCCAAAGGATTTTAATAAGTGGGCAAGGGTGTGCGAGCATATAATAAGCCACTATACAGAGGGATGGGCAAATGGCTTTTATATGGATATAGAATACTGGGAAATCTGGAACGAGCCGGATTGCTCCAACCCCGATGGAAGTAACCCCTGCTGGCAGGGAACATACGACGAGTTTCTTGATATGTTTGTTATAGTGTTTCGTCACTTGAAAACGCGCTTTCCTCAGTTAAAAATTGGTGGTCCTGCTTTTTGCACAAGCTGGAGAGATGACTATAACAAAAAACTTTTTGACAGACTTGAAAAAGAAAATCTTATCCTGGATTTTTATTCCTTCCACGGCTACAGAAACGAGCCTTACGGATATGGCGAGGATATAACCCACGCCTATGAGCTTTTAAAGAAATACGGATGCGAGGATAAAACAGAGCTTATATTAAACGAATGGAACTATTTAAGAGGTTGGACGGGTGATGATTACACCTATACAATGGAGCAGATGCGAAAATTAAAGGGCGCCAGCTTTGTCCTCGGCACAATGTGCACAGGTCAGAAATCGCCCTTGTCGATGCTTATGTACTACGATGCAAGAATGTGCGCATTCTGTGGTCTTTTTGAGGCTTATATGCTTACAAGGAAAAAGCCATACTACTCCCTTTATATGTTCAATAAGCTCTATAAGCTTGAAACGGAATACTTAACAGAAAGCGACAGCAGGGATTTATACTGCCTTGCGGCGAAAAAGGAAAACAAAGCGGCAATTTTAATGACCAATTTCAGTGACAGAAACGAGCTTGATTCAAAGAATGTTAAAATTGATATTACCGGCTTTACGGGTGATGGCGGAGTAAAGGCGGAATACTATCTTCTTGACGAAAAAAAGGATTTGGAAAAAGTGAGAGAGGAAATATTTAATGGAAGCACTTTTTCTCCGATTCTTAAACTGGAACCTTATGCATCATACCTTATAAAACTTGAAAAATTATAATAAAGGAGTAAATATTATGAGACAGATTACATTTTTAGGAAAAATGCCCGATCCCTTCCGTAAGGCAGACGGAACAAGAATGACTCCCGCAGAGTGGGAAAAGGAAAGAGAAGCCATTAAGAAAAGGATTGTTGAGACGGAATACGGCGAAATTCCGCCCCGTCCCGAAGTGGTTGAATTTGAACAGCTTAATATGCTTACAAGAAACCATGTGGGTACATGGTATAAAATTTATGCAGGTACAAAGGAACGTCAGGTTTCCTTTACTCTTGAACTTCATATTTCTGCGGCAACAATGGAAAAGCACCCCGTAGTACTTACCGGTGACGGATGCTATCAGAACATGGAAAGTGATGTTACAAAGGAAGCTATGAGAAGAGGCTATATTGCCGCCCGCTTTAACCGCCTTGAGCTTGCAAACGATGTTAAGGGAAGCCGTGAAGGAGGACTTCACAGAGTTTATCCCGATGTTCGCTTCACCGATATCGGTGCCTGGGCGTGGGGCTATATGGTTTGTATGGATGTTTTTGAAAAGCTCGACTTCGTTGACGAAACAGAGGTTGGCGTAACAGGCCATTCCCGCGGCGGAAAAACCGCTATGCTTGCGGCAGTAATAGACGAAAGAATTAAGTATACCTGCCCCAACAACTCAGGCTGTCACGGTGCAGTTTCCTACCGCGCGGTTGTAACAGACCAGGGTGATGCGGGCAGAAGAACAGAGCGACTTGCCGATATGCTTGATAATTTCCCCACATGGATGGGCGACGGACTTACACCTTATCGTGACAGGGAAGAGGATCTTCCTTATGATATGCATTATTTCGGAGCGCTTGTTGCACCGAGATACTACCTCCAGTGCGAAGGTATGCAGGATTACTGGATTAACCCCATCGGTGCATGGCAGAACTTTATGGCAGTTAAGGAATGCTATAAGTATTTGGGTTGTGAGGATCACGCTGCAGCATGGTTCCGTCCCGGTGAGCATCGCCATAAGCTTCCTGATTATATTGAATTTTTAAACTTTATGGACAGAGTAAGAAAGGGCCTTCCCTTAAGCGAGCATCTTACAATAAATCCCTATCCTGAAATAGAAAAGAATTTTGAGTGGTAAAAAATTTTTCTCTAACATTGCGA
>JAUNRD010000313.1:1638-2901 GCA_030535815.1 Clostridia bacterium | reverse complement strand
CCATGGACATATCCGCCGTAATGATTACCGCATCGTCATATGCATACTCAGAAGCATCAGGCTCAGCTACTCCGCCTGTTACAGAAAGAGTGAAAGTAACGTCTTTCTTCTCATACTCGGTTCTGATGAGCAGTATTTCTCCTGCAGGCACATTTTCCCATTCATCAGAATCCCAGCCAATCAGATCATATCCGGGATTTTCTACCCAAGAGGTGTCAGGTTCCTTAGCCGAAGCACCATCGGCAACAAAGTTTGAAAGGTATATTCTGCCGTTTATATCAGCAAATGTCACATATCCGTAGGACGTAAGAATATTGTCAGGAAGGAAAAAAGCAGTTATATTCACATCATTGATTAAAGTAAAAGTATATGTAGGATCGTCTGAAATAATCTTTTTGCTTATTTCATCCTTCCAGTATGCAAATTTACCCCTGTTTTCTCTGGCTTCAAGTGTTATTACGCTGCCTCTTTCCATCTCAAGACCGGTAAGAGCTGACCAGTTGTCATCGCCACAATATACTCTTCCGCCGTTGGTTGCTGTAACCGTAATCTCAAGCGTTGCATCAGCAAGCTCTTCATGAGCTGAAATCGCATAGGTCATAGCAAAAATCATAAGTAATGCTACAACAGTAATAATTAAAGATTTTATCTTCATATATCGTTCCTCCAATCTCATTCGCCGGGAATAATGGTTTCTGTAAGAAGCTTACAAATATTTGAAGTTATACTTATCTGCAACACAAGATCGTTCATACGCTGATTACTGTCTGTTTCAAGAATGGGCCCTGCAACCTTTCTGACATTTTCCATTACATAGCTGCACGCCTTTTTCTGATTTTCAACAAACGCCTGATATATGTCTTTTACTTCGTCTTCGGCACTTTGTGCCGGAATTATCTTTTTAATAAGATCCATGCTGAGTGTCTGCTTAAGAAAACATATTATAATAAGATATGCCAGATGTTTTTTAGAATATCTCTTCTTCACAGGTGCGGGCATTATCCCAAGCTTTACATAATTATTAATCATAGGCTGAGTGACAGCCTTCTCATTTCCTATAACAGACAGATATCCGTCAAGCAATGTGATTACCTGATCCATATAAAGCTCTATATCAGGAAGCTCTTCCCAAAGTGGAAGATTAAAGATTTCTTTTTTATTTTCCATTTTGCCACCGCCATTTCCAACATAAAGTATAACACTTTAAAAGCACTTATGTCAATCATATAAAATGCATCAATAAATGCAATGTTTTTTGTCATT
>JAUNRD010000313.1:0-1628 GCA_030535815.1 Clostridia bacterium | reverse complement strand
TCAGGAAGCTCTTCCCATGACGGCAGACTATTCTCTTCCGCATTCTTTTCCCAGAACGCTATAGCGCTTTCCAATTCGCTTTTAATAAGTTTCATCAAACCCTCTCCTTTGCTATATTATATAAAAAAATCATTATCTTGTCAAATATATTTTTATTCCCTCTTGACAAAATACGCAAAATAATGTAATATGGTATCAGTTACCAGATAATGCGTTTCTATGTATCAGGAGGTTTTTTATGCAAACTATGCGATCAATGCTCGATAACATTTGCTCTAAATTCAAAAACAATACGGCTTTCATCATTAAATTGAACAAAGAGCATATAAAAATCAGCTACGAAAAATTACATTCCGATGTTGTGGCACTTGCCGGCGGAATAATTGAAAAGGGGTTAACAGATAAATACATTGCCGTTTCAGGTAAAAACTCTTACAACTGGGTAATTTCAGCTCTCGCAGTATTTTACAGCGGAAACATTTTAGTTCCCGTGGACGCCAATCTTCCCGAGGTTGAATTCACAAGAGTAATGGAAAGAAGCTCTGCCTCTCTTCTTATTTATTCAAAGGAAATTTCAGAAAAAGCGGAAAAGCAGAATATCCCGCTTAAAATAAATATGGAGGATTTAAATTCCTTAAGATCAGAGCATTATCACGAAATGCCTGAAAGAAATCCCGATGAAATTGGCGTTTTAATGTTTACGTCGGGAACAACATCAGATTCCAAGGCAGTTATGCTTTCTCAAACCAACATTCTTTCAAATGTTGACGGCTTGATTAAATGGGAAAACTTTTACGAAAGCGATGTTAATCTTGCTCTTCTTCCCTTCTTCCATGCCTTCGGACTCACTGCCACAATCCTTTTCCTCAATCTTGGTATGTGCTCAGTATTCTGCGAAGGATTACGTGTAAAAAAAGCTCTTGACGAATATGACATAACCGTATTTGTAGGAGTTCCGTTAATTCTCGACAGAATGAAGGAAACCGTGGAAACTGTTTTAAGAAAGAAAAAAATTCTCGGCTTATTCAATGCCCTTCGTGGCATCTCACGCTTTTTCTTAAAGCTTAAAATTGATTTAAGAGGTCCTCTTTTCAAGGTGGTACGCAAAAACTTAAGCAAACTCCGTCTCATCATAAGCGGAGCCGCAGCCTTGAGCCCCGAAACAGCAAACTTCTTCAATGATATAGGCATCCTGCTTATCCAGGGCTATGGTCTTACCGAAACCGCTCCGGTGCTCTCTGCCGAAAACGAAGACAATATGCGTCTCGGCTCGATTGGAAAGCCTCTCCCCGGCATTGAAATCAAAATAGACAATCCCGGCGAGGACGGCATCGGAGAAATAATTGCAAAAGGTCCCAACGTAATGCTTGGCTATATGGGAGAGGATGAATCCCCGATAGTTGACGGCTATTTCCACACAGGTGACCTGGGCTATATAGATGAAGACGGATACATTTTCATCAGCGGAAGAAAAAAGAACGTAATCGTTCTTCCCAACGGCAAAAACGTCTTCCCCGAAGAAATGGAACTTATTATAAACAAAACTCCGGGGGTCAAAGAATCCGTCATATACCTTACAGCTGAAGATCGCCCCAAAATTGCCGCAAAGATTGTTTACGACGAAGACC
>JAUNRD010000312.1 GCA_030535815.1 Clostridia bacterium | reverse complement strand
TGGAGCGACCTTACAGAGCGTATCAGCATTGATGAAATGGTTGCATATTTTGAAAAGGCGGACATCATAACGTTGGTTAACTGGAGTTATCTTGTCCACTTCCACGAGATATACGAAAAGTTTTTGGAGCTTGTTATGCCGCGCCTTGAAAAACGTGACAGAAAAATTTATATTGATATTGCAGACTGCGCGAAGAGACAACCTGAGGAAATCAAGGCGGCTCTTAAAATGTTCGGTAAATACTCTGCTTATGCTCCTACTTATCTTGGATTAAATAAGAGCGAAGCAATGGTAATGCACTCAGTTTTATGCGAGGGAGAATACGAAGGATCACTTCCGATAGCAAGAGCGATTAAAGAATATTCCGGCATCGGAACGGTTATAATCCATCCTGTTGACAGCTCTGCCGCTGTATATGACGGCGGAGAGGTTGAAGTTTCGGGAATTCTTTGCGAAAAGCCTAAAAAGACCACCGGCGGCGGTGATAACTTCAATTCCGGTTTTTGCGCAGGGCTTCTTGGCGGGCTTGATATAAAAAGCTGTCTTATCTCCGGTATGACAACATCCTATCTCTATGTTAAAAACGGAAAGTGCAACAGCTTTGACGATATAGCAGAGACAATGAAAATGTACGACACTCAGGCGTAATATAGTACTAAAAAAGCATAATATAGCATCTTGAAAAAAAGTTTTCAGGATGCTATAATGCCTTAAAAGGAGGTAATACTATGTATAAAATAACGGTTCCGGTGATGAATTCCACAGTAACAAGAGTAGGAAGGGAAGAAAGCCTTAAGGAAATCGAAAAGTTTGAGGCATCAAGGGTTCTTCTTGCCTTTGAAGATCTTACTGAAGATAAAGAAAAGCGGGAAGCAGAATTTAAAAATCTTAAAATAAATACCGAGTTTTTCAAGTCCCACGGCTATGAGGTTGGTGCCTGGATTGTGCCGCTTAATTCAAAAAATGAAGCTTATCAGGATATGATAAAGATAAACGGTAATCCCGTTAAAGGTCTTAAGTGTCCTTCATGCGAAGGCTTCAGATCTTTTGCAAGAGAGTATTATAAGGGACTTGCCGCATCCGGCGTTGATATGATTTTAATTGACGACGGCTTCCGCTACAGTATTTTAGGTGACGCTCCTGCTTGCTTATGTCCCTGGCATATGAAGGAAATTGAGAGAATAACGGGCGAAGCAAAAACCGTTGACGAGCTTCGTGAATATATAATAAAGGGCGGAAAGAACAAGTACCGTGATGCCTGGCTTACGGCTAACGGAAATGCTATGCGCCTTTTCGCAAGCGATATGAGAAAGGCTGTAAACGAAGTAAATCCCAAGGTGAGAATCGGACTTTGCGCCTGCATGGGACAGTGGGATATTGACGGAATTGACGCCTCTGAGCTTGTGAAGATTTTTGCGGGAGATACAAAGCCTTTTATGCGCTTTATCGGCGCTCCCTACTGGGCAATAAACAAAAACTGGGGAAATCAGGTTCAGGATGCAATTGACCTTACAAGGGTTGAAAAATCATGGATGAAGGATTCTGATATCGAAGTAATTGCCGAGGGCGACGTATGGCCCCGACCAAGAACCGTTTGCCCCGCAAGCTATGCTGAATGCTTTGATATGGCAGTTCGTGCATCGGGCTGTGCGGACGGTATGCTTAAATACGGAATGGACTATTTTTCAAACACCGATTATGAGCAGGGCTACGCTGCGGCATATCTTAGAAATAAGCCGATTTATGAAGCTATAGAAAAGCATTTTACGGATAAAAAGCCTGTTGGTGTAAAGGTTTATGAGGTTGCGGCAAAGGTAGCTGATATGGTACATCCCACAAAAGTAAATTCCGGTGCCGATATGACACGCGATATGGAAATGATTTTCTTCCCCAAGGCATCAAGAACTTTTGCTTTCAATGCAATCCCCACTGTTTACGAGGGAGAGGGCGAAGGAATGGTAACTGCGGTATTTGACGAAAATGCAAGACATATTCCTTTAACTGAAATAGGCAAAGGTCTTATAATTGACATTGCCGCGGCGGAAATTTTAACCGGGCGCGGAGTTGATGTGGGAATAGAGGAAATCGGAAAGGCTGAGTCGGCAGGCGGCGGAAACCACTATTACGGAACAGAGCGCTTCCTTGAAAACAATAATGAAATAAGAGCCGACGAAGCAACGGTTTACAACTTGAAGCTTAAGGACGGAGCAATTGTTTTAAGTGACACGGAAGTAATGGAAGGCAGAGCACCTGTATCATTCTTCTATGAAAATAAAGCCGGTCAGCGATTCTTAGTACTTAATATAAACACCCGTTCGCCCAGAGATACGCTTCTTAAGCACTATGAAAGAGCAAGACAGTATCAGAAGGCGGTTAAGTGGATATCGGGAGAAAGCCTTCCCGTTGAAATCTCCGGCCATCCCGCAGTTTATATGATTTGCAAAAAGGGTAAAGACGAAAGTCTTGCAACCGGTCTTTGCAACCTTCACGCTGATAGCATATATGATGCAGAAGCACTTTTGGCAGATGATTATAATGAAATTGAATTTATAAACTGCAAAGGTAAACTTGAAGGTAGAAAGATTTATATAGAAAAAATCGAAGCATTTTCATTTGCAGGATTTGTATTGAAAAAATAATAAAAGATGCTGTCTGAGGGCACCCTCAGGCAGCATCTTTTGTCATTTGTCGGCAAAAAATGTTTACTTTTCAATTTTCGTGTGTTATAATAAAAGATAAACAATATATGTTTGAAGGTGAGAAAATGGAGCGAGAATATAAATATGACGCGTTTATAAGCTACAGACATCTTAATCCGGATAAGGACATAGCCGATAAGCTTCAGAGGATGCTGGAAAGCTACACTCCGCCCAAGGCACTAAGGGGTGAAGGAAAGTGGAAAAAATGGCATATATTCAGAGA
>JAUNRD010000311.1 GCA_030535815.1 Clostridia bacterium | reverse complement strand
ACCGCCAGTAATAATTGCATTTTTTGCCATATTTTTCACCTTGTTAAATTGTAATAATATTTATGTTGGTTAAATAATTTAAATATTTTGAAATCATTCAAAAAAATAGTGGAACACATATGATTTCAGTTGAAAATATTCAAAAAAATAAATTAAAGTTGAATATTATTTATTCAATATAAAATTGACTTTAAAATAGAATATTGTTGGAAAATGATAAATTGAGCTTGGATTGTAAAAAAAAGATTAGATTATTAAATTTACTTGATTTAAAGCGAAATTTATATTTATTATTAAAAACAAGTAAGATTATGATATCCAAAGACATAATTGAAAACTATCACTACGAAAAATTAAGTAAAAAACATGATTTAAGCCACTTCAGTTGTGGAGTTAAAGACCTTGATGACTTTTTGAAGGAAGATGCACTGGCCCAGCAGGAAAAAAAATCTGAATGTGACCTATTTGGCAATCCATGAATCTGAAATTCTTGGATATGTATCAATTAGCAGACAGAATCCAATGTAAAACAATAACAAAGAAAAAAGGAATTTATCCAGAGTATCCTGCCGTGAAAATTGGAAGATTAGCAATTGATGAAAAATACAAAGGAATCGGTTTGGGTAATGACATATTAGATACCATTTGCATTATGATTAAAAAAATGTCAAAAAAACTTGGAATAAGTTTTATTACAGTTGATGCATATTGCACCTCCCACAAATTTTATCTGAAAAACGAATTTGAATATGGGTGCCTTTTGAATAGTCTTATCGCGCGTACAAAAAAATTAAAAAGAACTGCACTTAGAAACAAAACCGCTTCAATACACATGTACAAGGACATTAGAAAAATTCAAATTGGAAATTAATATTAATGACCTTAAATCCATTAACATTAATTTCATTTAAAAAAAATGAATCGGCCAAAATTAATCAAAACCAATCATAGGAACATCACGATGATTTTTTAATCGTTCATTGATTTCCTTTTCTTTTTTTGTTAATGGCCTTTTCATATACTTTACTAATTTGTCCAAATCATCTCCTTCAAAAACAGGAGTTGGAGCAATTGGTTTTGCCATATTATCACCTAATACTATTATGTCCTATCGGATTAATAAATATAACTTTTTTTTGACTTCAATTTTACAAACCGGCATCAATTTTGACTTAATAGCTAAATTACTCCTTTTTAAGTTGTTCAAGACATTCCGACCAAATCTTAAAGGATTCCTCATCCAGATATTCACGGTTGTTTGCCTGATTGAAGAACTGATCGCATCCGACATAATCTCCTATGTCAAAGCACACCCGTGCCTTTCCTTTCAAAACTTCCGCTGGCCTTCCGTATTTATTTAAAACATAATCATATACGTCAAGTGCATCTTCAAACTCACCGTTAAGCCTGTTTGTATCTGCAATTGCAAGCCAAATGTCAACGTCATCATTTAAAGCAAGAGCGCTTATGTACTCATCTATGGCAGTAGCATACATTCTGAGATTGACCAGCGCCTGCGCCTTGAGAAGATGCGCATCGAAATTATCCTCCCTTATGCGGATGGCCTTATCGCAAAGCTCGACTATCCTCATATTTGCAGAGTATTCATCTGCTATTTTTTCTGAATTGAGCCTTGCCATTTTCCTTTTTGCCCTTCTTACATAGTCGGCGTCCCTGTTGAAATATTCTTGGGTGTTTCTGTAATGCTTTTTGACATCATCAGGAAGGTCTTCAGGATCAACAACACTGTCCTTGAACTTTGAAATGTCATCCAGGAGGTCATCGATTTGATTGATGGTATTTTCGCCAAATTCCTCCAGTTCCAAATCATCTATTTTGCCTTCCAAATCCAGTTCTCTTAGAACTTCTGCACTTTCATCCCTTAAAAAGTCAATACCGTCGTATATCTGTTGGATTATATTTGATTCAAACAAAACTTTGTCATTTTTTCTTTCATTGACTTCAATGTCATCCCAATCTTGTGATCTTTTCATAAGCATCACCACAAAACAATAATTGCTATTGGTATAAATTTTTGACAATAAAAACTTTTCTATTATGAAGAATTTGACGGAAGTTATTGAATTATCCACATGCACTCATCAAAATTAGCAAATTTTTGCCCACGTATCAGACAAATTAATTATTCAATTGATTAAAAAGAATAATGATACATAGAAATATACAATAATTAATCGAATTTTTAAAATAAAAAGAGAAAAAATAGAAGTTATATATTACCCCTATTTTTTAATAACAATTGTGCTTTTAGCAGATATTGTGTATTTTGCATCACCGGAAGAAATCACAACCTTATGTGAACCGACCTTCAAGGATTTTACATTAAACTGTGCAACACCTTTAGAGTTGGTTTTTAAATTGTAGGTCTTTGATTTTTTGCCTGTAAATACTTTAACCTTTACCTTAATGTTTTTAACAACCTTTTTGGTTGCGGCGTTTTTAACTGTTGCCTTAAAGTATTTTGACTTTTTAGCTTTAGCAGTTACTTTTGGAGCCTTTACGGTTGTTTTTGCTTTTGATATCTTGATGGATGAGGTAGTCTTTTTGACATCATAGGCAGCGTTTGATGATGTGATTTCAACCTTGTGAGTTCCAATGGCTAAAGTTGAAGCCTTGAAGCTTGCAACACCCTTATCGTTGGTGGTTGCATAATAGTTCTTGGAAGTTTTTCCAGTGAATACTTTTAAAGTAAGTTTCAAATCTTTTACTGGATTGTTTTTGCCGTCAACGACTTTAATGTCAAAGGTTTTACCTGAATCATAGGTTGTGGATAAAGCCTTAGCTGTTACGGTTGTTTTGATTGGAGCATTCTGTGTGGTTACAATCATTTGGTTCAGTGCAAGGATTGTTGAACCGGTTGAAACGAATGATATGTTGTTTGAATCCTTGACGATAGAAGTGATG
>JAUNRD010000023.1:2409-13165 GCA_030535815.1 Clostridia bacterium | reverse complement strand
AACGGTTCTGTTAATATTGATGATTTGCGGGATGTAGCAGAATTTGAACTGTTCAGAAAATTCGTTGAAGCAAAAAAGCCGATATTTGGCGTGTGCAGAGGTTGTCAACTTATAAATGTTGCCTTGGGCGGTAGTTTGCATCAGGATATTCCAAATGCTGATGAACACCGTTTTTCACTTGAACACTATCTGGTGCATGATATAAGAGCGAAGGAGGGCAGCTTCCTTTCAGAAATCTATGGTACTGAATTTTCTGTAAACAGTCATCATCACCAGGCAATAAAAGACCTCGGGGAAGGTGTTGAAATTGTCGCAACCGCTTTTGACGGAATTACTGTAGAGGCGATAAAGCATAGAGAATTACCTATTTATGCATTGCAATGGCATCCTGAAAAGATGTGTTTTAGCGAAAAAAGAGACGATGCGGTTGATGGAGCAAGGATTTTTGAATTTTTTATTGATTTGTGTAAAAAACTTTCTGAAAACGGGTAATAATTTTCTGTTTTAACCTGATACGAACTATATGAATATGTCGAATAATGTCGAAAGGAGTGGTATGATGAAAAAGAAAGTGACTAATTATATAATTATTATAGGTATAGTTCTTTTTGTTGTTGGTTTTTATGCGATGTTTATCAAAGCTGGGTTGCCATATCAGGATCCAACTCCAGAAATGACAAGAAGGTGGATGCTGTATTATAATGTAGGCAAAGCAACTATGCCAATAGGTATTGGTTTAGTATTAACAAGCCTTATTCTGAAATTCCTGAATTGCCTGAATAAAAAATAATTTTTTGCTCTTAACTTACCACGAACTACGACTAAAAAGGTTTGCATCTAAACCTTATGTGTAGCAATTATTAAAAATACCGGTATCCGGATTATCCGGTTTTTATATGCAGTTCAAAACACTATTGCAAGATAAATACCGCTGAGACAAATGAGTTATTATATGAATCTTACATTAAATCAAATTGAAAAAATAACAACCGGTGCTGAGAGAGTTAAAGAAAATGACAATCTTATAAGATTTTACAGATTTACCGAAGAACAGGAAGAGTTATACAAAAGAAGAAATGCTGATTTTTATAAGAAAACCTTTTCGACAGCAGGCATCAGGCTGTCCTTTAAGACAGACAGTGAAAAGCTTTATTTAAGCGGCAGCGTTTTTTCCGGCTCTTCCCGCAGTTACTATTCCGTGGATGTTTTTGTAAATAAAAAAATGATAGGGTGCATTGATAACTTCAATGAATCCGAAATGAAGGAAAACTACAGCGCAAAGGCTTGTCCGACGGAGGACTTTTCGAAAGAATTTATGCTTGGTAAAGGCGAAAAAGAAGTTGAGGTTTACTTTCCCTGGTCTGTCGGCATAGGATTAAAGAATATCAAAATTGATGATAATTCTTTTATAGAGCCGGTCAAGCGATCCAAAAAGCTCCTTGCTTTCGGGGACTCCATTACGCAGGGGTATGACGCTTTAAGGCCGTCAAGAAGATATGTTTCGCTTCTTTCGGAGAAATTAGGCGCAGAAGAAATCAATAAGGCGATAGGCGGAGAGGTGTTTTTCCCCGGTCTTGCAGAAAGCGAAGAAGCATATATACCCGATTATATAATCGTTGCTTACGGAACAAATGACTGGAGCAGGCTGGGAAAAGACGAATTTGATAAAAACTGCAAAGCCTTTTATGAGGCACTAAGTAAAAAATATTTATCGTCAAAAATTTTTGCTATTACTCCCATCTGGAGAAAGGATTTGCACGAGGAAAGCAAGGTGGGAGCTTTCAGCTATATAGAAGAATACATAAAAGAGGTTACATCAAAGCTTGAAAATGTCACATTCATCTCAGGATACGATTTTGTCCCCGAGGATGAAGCTTTCTATGGAGACTTAAAACTTCATCCCAACGATATGGGCTTTTCTAAGCATTATGAAAACTTATATAACAAGATGAAAAAATACTTATAATTTTATTAAATGCAGGGTGAGGCTATGCGACTTATCGCATTTAAATACGGTGCAACGGAAATTACGGAAAGAATGGCGTTTCAGGACGGAAGCGAAGATGTGAAGCTTCCTGTCAGTCTTCTGTTTTTTCTCATAGAACACAAAAACAAAAAAATACTGGTTGATGCGGGCTGTGACACAATGCCCGGCTTTAAGCTTATTGAATTTGAAAAGCCCGCAAGAGTCCTTGAATCATACGGCATAAAGTGTACCGATATAACCGATGTGATAATTACCCATTCGCATCACGACCATATTGATGCGGTATATAATTACGGAAATGCAAATATTTACCTGCAAAAAGAAGAAGCAAAAGCTGCTGAAAAGTATTTGCAAAATGCTGGAAAGATAACACTTTTTGACGAAAGCGAAAAAATACCTGATAATATTGAAATCAGGCACATCGGCGGGCACACAAAGGGCTCTTCAATAGTTTTAATAAAGTGCGGTAAAAATACTTTCGTCCTTTGCGGGGATGAATGCTACACAAAAGAAAATCTTTCCAAAGACAAGATAACCGGAAGCAGCTGCTCGCTTGATAAAAGTAAGCGGTTTATAGAAGAATACAGTAAAGAAAAATACATCCCGGTGCTGTTTCACGATCCTGATATCATAAAGGATATCGGATTTAAGATATTGTACGAAGATTAAAAGGAGGAATTCTTATGGATATAAAATTAAAAGAAAGAATTGACAGTATAATTTCCGGAATGACACTTAACGAAAAAATCGGTCAGCTCAATCAGGAGGCGGTAAGCCCGAAAGACCTTGAAAAAATAAAAGAGCGCGTAAGAAACGGGGAGCTTGGCTCAATCATCCTGGCAAGCACCGCAACAGCGGGAAACGATGCGCAGGAAAAGGTTTATTATGAAGTAATTGATGAGATACAGAAAACGGCGGTAGAGGAAAGCAGAATGGGAATACCGCTTCTTTTCGGAAGGGATATTATCCACGGCTATACAACGGTTTTCCCCGTGCCCTTGGCACTTTCTGCAATGTTCAATCCCGACCTTGTTAAAACGGCGTACAGCCATATTGCAAAGGAAACAAAAAACAACGGCGTTAACTGGACCTTTGCGCCCATGATTGATATATCGAGAGACTCAAGATGGGGAAGATGCATAGAAGGCATAGGCGAGGACCCTTATGTTGGCGGTGTTATGGCGGAAGCCATCGTAAAGGGCTTTCAGGGCGAGGAGCTTTCTCCTTCATCCGTTGCGGCAACGGCAAAGCATTTCATAGGCTATGGTGCCGCTGAAGGCGGAAGAGACTATGACAAGACGGAAATTTCCGACTATACCTTAAGAAACTTCTACCTTCCTCCATTCAAGAAGGCGATAGATGCAGGCTGTGCAACGGTAATGAATTCCTTTAACGAAATCAACGGAACGTCAACTGCGGCAAGCAAAAAGCTTTTAAGAAAATTGCTTAAGGACGAGCTTTCCTTTGAAGGCTTTGTTATAAGCGACTGGGGCTCTGTCGAAAAGCTTGTATTTTTCGGTCAGGCATCAGATAAGAAAGAGGCGGCAAAAATTGCAATAAATGCAGGAATGGATATGGATATGGTGTGCCGTGCCTTCTTCGATAATCTCGAAGCGCTTGTTTCGGAGGGCAAGGTTTCGGAAGAAACCATTAACGAAGCCGTATCAAGAATTCTTGGCATAAAGCTTAAGCTTGGTCTTTTTGAAAATCCCTATGTGGTAAGACAGAAAATTGATATAGAGGAAACAGAAGATTGCGCAGAAAAATGTGCAGACGAAGCAATGGTGCTTCTTAAAAACAACGAAAACATCCTGCCCCTTAAAAAGGAAGCGGCCGTTTTATTTGCAGGCCCTATGCTTTCTGAAAAGCATTCTCTTATGGGCTCCTGGAGCGCAGACGGTGATGTTACAAGAGTGAAAAGCATTAAAGAGGCGCTGAAAGAGCGTAAAGTAAATGCATTTTTCGCAGAGAGCGACTATCTCTGGGACGGAATTTTACCCTTTGTAAGAATGGCAGATGCCGTGGTATTAACCTTAGGTGAAAGCAGAAAGGTAACGGGTGAGGCTAACAGCTTAACTAAAGTGGAGCTTCCGGCAGAGCAGCTGGAATTCATAAAGAGAGTGCACGCTCTGGGCGTTAAAATAATAGGTGTTATGGCGTTCGGCCGTCCCATCGCACTTTCCGAGGCGGAGCCTTATCTTGATGCAATTCTTTATATATGGCACTCGGGAACAAGAAGTGCACAAAGCGCAGTTTCCGCTCTTTACGGTGACGTTAATCCTTCTGGACGACTTCCCATGAGCTTTCCCCGATATACAGGGCAGATTCCAATATACTATAACCGTGAAAAGGGCGCAATTCCCCTTGATTCCTACTATGGCGAAACCAATAAAAGAGTGCATTCCTATCACGATTCCCTTGCAACGCCCATGTATCCCTTCGGCTACGGACTTTCTTATACCGAATTTTCCTATGGCGAAATCACCTCGGATAAAACAAAAATCAGCTTAAAGGATTTGGAAGCGGGGGATGGCTTTTCCGTAAGCATCACCGTTAAGAACACGGGAGAGCGTGAAGGCGCTGAGGTTACTCAGGTTTACATAACCGACAAGGTGTCATCTATGGTGCGCCCGATTAAGGAACTTAAGGCGTTTTCAAAAAATGTCTTAAAGCCCGGGGAAGAAGTAAAGCTTAACTTCTTTGTCGATTTTGAAAAGCTCGGCTATTACAACGATGAAGGCGAATTCACAGTCGAAGAAGGCAAATTTGACATCTGGATAGGCAAAGACGCCTATGTAAAAGATAAGATAACAGTTAGGGTAGAATAAAAAGCGAGGCTTCAGGTTTAGTGCCTGAAGCCTCGCTTTTTTTACTGTTTTATTTCGATTGTGGATGTTGCACCTCCGTCGGAGGCTTCGGAAATAATGCGTCTCATAGCAGTTTCGGCGTATTCGATGTCCTTTTTCAGCTCGTCTGCCGTAATTCGGACAGCTCCGTGACCGAAAATAATTACCTGCTCTAAATTATCCGAGGTTGCAACCTTGACACGATATTCCTTTGAAAGCTCCTTCGAGGTTTTTTCGATATAGGAATCTGCGGTTTCCGCTTCCCTGGTATAAACTATTTTTATGCCGTTATAGTCCTCAATCTCGCGGTGCTTTCCTTTGACCTTGTAGGCATCAAAAACCAGAATGATATTTATATCCTCCATGGCGTTGTAGTTGCAGATTTTATCTGCCAAAAGCTGTCTTGCCGCATCAAAACTGTCGGAGGAGACTGATTTTAATTCGCTCCAGGAATAAATCACATTATATCCGTCAATCAAAAGATAGGTGGGAAGATTCTTGTAGGGCTTCGCCTTTTGGGGCTTTTCTGATTTTGTATAATCGTAAACCCTTTCTTCTTCGCGGCGCTCCTTCGGGCGCTTTATCTTACCGTAGGTACGCTCGAAAATTTCAAGTAATTCTGCATCGGAATAATCCTTTTTTTCTCTTTTAGGTGCGCTTAAGGGGGCTAAAACCTCTTTTTTGTCGGAAAGAAGGGGAAGGTGCATATGGGTGAAAACCTCGTCCCACTTAACGGTAAATCCGCTTCCGCCGCTGCAGAAAACAGAGTCAGGGCTGTTTCTTAAATCACCTTCGGGATCATAGTTTTTCTTTTCGATAACCTCAATGGGATTAAGACACTCGTCATAGCCACCGTAGGAAAAGGATATGCTTCCGAGACCGTGGGTATAGGCTGTAACCGTATCAGGATATTCCGATAAAACGGAAACGGGGCCTCTGCCTTTGATTACGGAGATGGAATCAAGCATCTCGGGCGGAGAAAAAGATGCACCGATTCTGTCAAGGTCGGTCATAGCTCTGCCTGTGGATGCGGAGGGTACTTTAAGTACAAACTCGTAATAAGGCTCTAAAAGCACGCTTTCTGCCTGCATAAGTCCCTGCCTTACGGCACGGTAGGTTGCCTGACGGAAGTCACCGCCCTCTGTGTGCTTTAAGTGGGCTTTTCCGTTAACCAGCGTGATTTTGACATCGGTGAGGGGCGCGCCTGTAAGTACCCCTCTGTGAGTTTTTTCCGCAAGGTGTGTAAGGATTAATCTCTGCCAGTTTCGTGAGAGCAGATCTTCGCCCACTTTAGTTCCGAAAACAAGACCGCTTCCGCGTTTTCCGGGTTCGATTAAAAGGTGAACCTCTGCATAGTGGCGCAGTGGCTCGAAATGCCCCACGCCTTCCACGGTGTTTTTTATTGTCTCCTTATAGTAAATGGAACAGCTTTCAAAATTCACATCAATTGAAAAACGCTCGGAAAGCTGGCGCTTTAATATTTCAAGCTGAATTTTCCCCATTACGCTGACGCTTATTTTTCTTGTGTCCTCGTTAAAGCTTACGGAAAGCTTTGTTTCCTCCGACTCCAGCTTTTTAAATGCGGATAAGGCGTAGCTTATGTCCGTAGACGGGGGAAGAGCGGCGGTATAGGTAAATACAGGCTCGGATAAAAGGGCGGACGAATCCTCTTCAAAGCCAAGACCGCTTCCCGAGAAAAGGGAAGTTATGCCCGTTGCGGCAACAATCTGGCCGGCACTGGCTTCGGGAATTGCTTTGTAGCCCGCTCCGCTGTAGAGGCGAAGCTCGTTTATTTTTTCTGCCGGGTTATCCTCGGAAATTACGGTTTTGACCTTTAAGGAACCGCCTGTTATCTTCATATGGGTAAGCCTTTGTCCCTTGTCATCCTCGGTGATTTTATAAACTCTTGCACCAAAGGCTTCGGGATATATAGGCTCCTTTGTATAGGCAGATAGTGCTTCGGCAAGCTTGTCTACGCCATTGTTTTTAAGGGCGGAGCCGAAAAAGCAGGGGAATAGCCTGCGCTCTTTTATGGCTTCGGTTAAAGAAGAATCTGAAATTTTTCCGGATTTTATATATTCGTCAAAGAGGCAGTCTGTATTGGTTGCGACTTCCTCGTAAAATTCGTCGGTAAGAGCAGAAAAGTCTGCACAAAGAGGCGTTAAGTTTTCTCTTATATCGGAAAGAATGGCTTCTTTGCCTTCGTTTTCAAGGTCAAGCTTGTTTATGAAAATAAAGGTGGGAACAGAGTAGTGGGAAAGCAAATCCCAGAGTGTTTTAGTATGGCTTTGCACTTTTTCAGGGGCACTTATGAGTAAAACGGCATAGTCAAGCACCGAGAGGGTACGCTCCGCCTCGGCTGAAAAGTCAACGTGCCCGGGAGTATCAAGCAAGGTTATTTCCGCATCGGAAAGCTTAAAATGTGCCTGATGAGAAAAGATGGTTATCCCACGGTCCTTTTCCATATAGTTCGTGTCAAGATGGGTGTTTTTGTGGTCAACCCTGCCAAGGCTTCTTATTTCGCCTGTGTTGTATAAAAGTGCCTCAGACAAGGTGGTTTTACCGGAGTCAACGTGGGCAAGGATGCCCAGAGTGATTTTTTTCATAGCTTGTTCCTTATTTTAATCTTAATGATATTTCTCCCGAGTCGAGAGTCTCAATTGTTCCGTCGTCACGTTTTACTGAAAGAGCGCCGGAATCAAGTATTTCAGTTACTGTACCGCTTTGGGCTTCTCCGTTTTTTATGTAGGTTATTTCCTTAGAAAGGACGATGCTGTATTTTCTGTATAAGTCCATAAAAGTGAAGGTGCCTGAATCAAAATAGTATCTGAGTCTTGATGCAATTTCTGTTGAAAGAACATCAGCTGTCGCAGAAGGATTTTTCAGACTTGCAGCGATATGGGCTATTTCATCGGGAAATGAGGCGGTTGTTAAGTTTACGCCTATGCCGATGATGATAAAAGGGCTTTCGGAAAGTACGGACTCTGCTAAAATTCCGCAGATTTTTCGTCCGTCCTTATAAATATCATTTACCCATTTTATTCCGCAAAGCTCTCCGGTAAGAGAATAAATTGCCTCAACAACGGAAACTGCCGCCGCGGATGTGAGGTATAGAAAATCCTTTGCATCCTTTTCTATGGGGAAGCAAACCGTCATGTAAAGCCCGGTATCTTTAGGAGAAAAGAAGGTTTTGCCTTGTCTTCCTCTGCCTGCGGTCTGTTCTCTTGCAATGACGATAAAGGGGCTTTTTTCGCCATTTTTTATGATACGCTTTGCTTCATTGTTGGTGGAATCGGTAATGTCTAATGATATTAACTTAAAATAGTTTTTAGTGTCAGACATTTTTCTTCCTCCTTACGTCGCGCAGTAAAGCTATAATAATGGCAATAACTGCATATATTAAAATCGGCACATCACCCCAAAGGGTATAGGGAGTTATTTCATCCTTCAATAAAAGCGTTCCTTTGATTGTGTCTGCTGCATTAAGAGGGATGGTATCAAGAATATTGCCAAAAGAATCAATAAAGGCAGATATTCCGGTGCAGGCACTTCTGGCAACATATCTTCCGTTTTCAATCGCGCGGTAAACGCTGTGGTAAAGGTGAAGCTTTGCGGCATTGCCCTTTGAAAACCATGAGTCGTTGGTTGATACGCATAAAAGGCGTGCGCCTTTTCTTACAGCATCATTGGAATAGGATGAAAACATGGAGTCAAAGCAGATAACAGGTCCAAGGGAGTAGTCGCTTAAAAGCTTTACTTCTTTTCCTTTTGATAGACCTGCCTCACGGGCCTCGGCTGAAAAGAGGTCGAATATGGGATAATATTCTCCGAAGGGAACGGGATGCATTTTGTGATAGACTTCTCCCTCCTCATAGGGAAGATGATAGACCGAAGTGTATCTTTTTCCGTCAGTATCGGCATAGAGAGCACCTAAAAGTACGGTGATGTTTTTATCTTCAGCTGCCTTGGAAAGAGTGGTAAGTGCGATGTTTTTATTGAGATGGAGCGGAATTGCACTTTCTGCAAAAAGTACAATTTCCGTATCTGAAATTTCCGCCGAAGATTCATTTATTATTACATCCGGAGGAGTAAGCCACTTGTCATAGCCACCGTATCCGTTCTGGACCACTTTTACCGTTACAGCTTCACCTTCGTCCGGAAGGGAGTAAAGGTAAGATGAAACAAGTGTATTTGCGACAAGAAGGATTAATGGGTAAAGCATGGGGCGGGAGCTCTTCTTTATAAAGCACATCGAAAAGGATGCGGAAAAATAAATTACTATAAAGGAAATGAAAAGCGAACCGAATAATGATGCGCTTTGAATAAACCAGGGACAAGCGGCAAAAGGGAGAGATATTCTTCCGAATGGATAGCCTGTGAAATAATCAGGAAGTGAAATCAAATATTCATAAATTATCCATAATGATGCAAAAACAAGCGTGTGGAATCCTTCGGGAGAACGTTTTTTCAAATAAACAAAAGCTTTTGCAAAAAAAGCGGCGAATAAGCCTTCCACAGAGCATAGAAGCAGATAAGCAAGGAAGGGCAAAAGCTTTGCCAAAAATAAATTCTGTGTTATAAAGGAAATGTCAAAGCTGGAAAGATAAATGGAATTGAACATATAAAAAACCGTACCGAAGACAAAGCCTTTAAAAAAGGGACGCTTTTCATCGTAAAGAGAAAAAAAGAAAAGTCCCGGGGCGAAAAGAAGTAATGGGCAGGTATAATCTGTTATGAAAGACATTCCTGAAAATGCTGCGGACAATATGCATATAATAATAGCCATAGTAAGCCTCCTTTTCTCGTAAATATAGTATAGTTTAGCACAAAAAATGAAATATATCAATAAAAATATCTTGATAAAGAAAAGAATATGTATTATAATAATATAATAAGTTACGAAGGCAGGATGTGGTTAAAATAGATAAGATTGTTATATATTTATGTAAATTTATTTCCAAAGTACTGAAGGCTTTGGGAGGGGGAAGCTCCCTTCCGGGAAAGATTGCTCTTAAGGTACTTCCGGGCATACTTAAAAGGGCGGCTGAGGGGTATAAAGTTATAATGGTTACCGGTACAAACGGTAAGACAACGACCAGCTCCATGATAACGGGAATACTGGAAAATGCAGGATATAAGGTGGTCAGCAACACTTCCGGTGCAAATATGATTGACGGTATTGTCACCTGCTTTATAAACAACTATAAAAAAGGCGAGTGGGCGGTTATTGAGTGTGACGAAGCTTATACAAGAATTGTTAACCGTTTCATAAAGCCTGAGTATATGGTCCTTACCAATGTGTTCAGAGATCAGCTGGACAGATTCGGTGAGGTATCAAATACCTGGGGAAAAATCAAGGATGCAATAGAGCTTTCGCCCAAAACTAAGCTTGTGGCAAACGGAGATTTGCCTCTTTTTTCAAAAATAGAAGGAGACAATCCCATTTACTATTTCGGCTTTTCCGAAGGCTTTGCTAAAATGAGCGATGATGTGGAGCCGGCGTTCTGCCCCGAATGCGGTGAAAAGTTCAGATACAGACATATAACCGTTAAAAACATGGGAGATTATTACTGTCCTGAATGCGGATTCAAGCGACCTGATTGTGAATATCTGGTGGGAGAACTCAAAAATGTAACCTCAGAAAGCTCAGAGATTACTATCGCTGAAGAAAATATAAAGCTCTCCGTTGCAGGACTTTATAATATATATAATGCCCTGGCGGCATTTGCGGTAACACATCTTATGGGCGTTCCGAAGGGGCTTATAAAGGCGGGAATTGAAAAACAGCAAAGCTGCTTTGGCCGTGATGAAGTAATTAAGGTGGGCGATAACAGTATTCAGATTTCACTCATCAAAAATCCCACCGGATGCGATTTGTGCATTGAAACAATCGCTCTTTGCAAAGAAAAGTGCAATCTTCTGG
>JAUNRD010000023.1:0-2399 GCA_030535815.1 Clostridia bacterium | reverse complement strand
GATGTATCCTGGGTTTGGGATGCACATTTTGAAAAGCTTTTGTCAATGGATTATGACAAGGTTATAATAAGCGGACAAAGACGCTTTGATATGGCAATAAGGCTTGAAACAGCCGGATTTTCAAAGGATAGATTCATCCTTTGCGAAAATGACGATGAAATTATAGAAACAGCAAAGAATCTTAATGACAGAGTCTTTGGTCTTTGTACATACACCGGGATGATGAATTTGCGTAAAGCTCTTTACAACAAAGGCTATGCAAAAGAACTGTGGAAGTAAGAGGGCGGTATTTTATGGAACTTGAAATAGTACATCTTTATCACGATCTTTTGAACACTTACGGAGACGACGGAAATATAAAGCTTATAAAAATGCGTGCAGAAAAGCGCGGAATAAATGTAAACATAAAGAAAGTTTCTGTAGGAGACAGCATTGGCAATACCGATATTTTATTCCTTGGAGGCGGTCAGGAATATGAGCAGACCCTTGCCTGCGAGGACATTCTGAAAAGCAGAGTTGATTTTATAAAAGGGTATACGGAAGACGGGGGAGTAGGGCTCTTTATCTGCGGCGGATATCAGCTTATGGGTGAGTTTTATGCAGATGCTTCGGGTAAAAAGGTTAAAGGTGCTTCTGTTCTGCCTATACATTCCGAGGCGGGAGAAGGCAGATTTACCGGAAACATTATTGTGAGAAGCAGCCTTGAAACTCTTGTAGGATTTGAAAATCACTCCGGCAGAACCTTCCTTGACGGGGGCGAGGCTCTTGGCGAAGTTTTATTCGGTAACGGAAATAACGGAAAGGATAAAACGGAAGGGATTATTTATAAAAACGCAGTGGGCACATATATGCATGGACCTCTTTTGTCTAAAAATCCTGCGCTGTGCGACGATCTGATCCGCCGTGCCATGATAAGAAAATACGGATCCTGCATTTTAGAACCACTGGAAGATGAGTATGAACTTCTGGCAAAGCAGGATATGATTAAGAAATTGCTGAAAGAAGACGCCTTAAAATAACTTTGACGGAAGCTAAAACGGGAATTCCGAAAAGGATTCCGGAAAAGCCGAAAAAAGCGGCACCTAAATATACTGCAATGAAAGCCGAGGCTGGTGAAATATCCACGCTGTCGGCTTTTATTTTCGGGGAAATAAAAGTGTTTTCAAGAAATTGCGTAAGCAGTATGGCTATAAGCGACAAGAGGGCAGACAGGGGTGAAGAAAGATAGGCGATTAGTACAATCGGTATGCCGCCTAAAAACGGGCCTACGGTGGGAATAAAGCAGAAGATTCCGTAAATAAGCGATAATACCAGGGAATGCTTTACGCCCAGAATAAGCAAAAGAATAAATGTTATTGCGGATAAAAATAGTGAAACCACAACCTGCCCTCTGAAAAATCCTTTGAATATGGAGTCAATTTCCCGTACGACGGGAAGAAACTTGTCTGTTATCCTCTCGGGGAAAACAGCGGAGATTCCTTTGCGGAAAGAGGATGTGTCCATAAGAAAAAAGCAGGAAAGAATAACGGCGAAAGATGATGAAACAAGGAAAGAAAAAGTGCTTTTCAGGAAAAGAGCTACATTGTCCGCCTTTCCTGAAAGATAGGAGGTAATGCCGGAAAATACAGATGAGGGAACAATAGACGAAAGTCTTTCATAAAGGTCCGGAAGATAGGAGATGAAGCTTCTGAGAGCAGACAGTAGCGTGGGCATGATAAATGCTACAAGTAATACAAGGAAGCCTGCAATCAGAGCATAAAAAAGAATGGCGGCAATTATTTTCGGCATCCTTTGGGACATGAAAGAGACGAAGGGCGAAGCAATATAGGTAAGTATAAGTGCGGCAAGGATGGGAGAAAATACGGAAATGATCTTTTCTCCACGGAAAAATATTATTGCTGATATAATTAAAAATGCCGGCATAATGAAATTTTTCTTTGTCATTTAATATCCCCCTTATGTAGGCAGGCAAAGCCTGCCTTAAAACATATCCGCAACACTGTCTAAGGTGTGTTCGATGGATTTGCAGATTCTGTTTCCTTTTTTACGGATACATTTTTTGTGTTTTTTATCAATGGGGTCTGTAAGGGCAAAAACGGCCATGCCGAGTAGTGCACCCGAGAAAAGCCCCATTGAAAAGTTAATTATTTTTGTCATAACTGCTCCTTGCACCAAGGGCCTTAAGCCCTTTTCCGTTGGATATCAAAGCCGGATTTTTCGCTTTCAGCAATCCGTTTTCTTCATGGATGGAATCGGCTCTTAAAAGCTTTCTACCGTTCAATAAATCATCTGTAATGCTTTTGCCTATCAAAAGCTCTGTAAGGCTTCCGGCTTCCATATCAAAATATCCGTCCTTGACTGTGCCGATACTTTTGTAATTATCTGATGACACCGTTTTT
>JAUNRD010000310.1:2163-2936 GCA_030535815.1 Clostridia bacterium | reverse complement strand
GTAAGAAACGCATCAGACTTCAAGGATATAGAAGGTCACTGGGCAAAAGGAGACATAACAGATATGTACTTAAAGGGATTTGTGTCGGGTAAGGCAGACGGAATATTTGATCCCGATTCGTATATTACGAGAGCAGAGTTCTGTCAGATTCTCTTTATGATGTCGGGCGGCGTAGCAGCAGGAGAAGAAGGATTCAAGGATGTATCAGATTCCGATTGGTATAAAAACGCCGTGACCTGGGCTGTTACTAATGGTATAACAAAGGGCATGAGCGAGGATGAATTTGCTCCCAATGAAAGAATAACCCGTGAGCAGATGGCGGTTATGATTTACCGATATGCAACAAAGCTTGGACTTGGCTGGGAAATTGAAAACAGTGCAGAATTTTCTGACAGCACTGAAATTTCCGATTATGCACAGTATCAGATAAGCTGGGCAAGCGAAAAGGGCATTGTAAAGGGATATCCTGACAACGCCTTCAGACCGAAAAACAATGCAACAAGAGCAGAAGCTGTTACAATGCTTCAAAGACTTTTAAGCATCTGAGCTTTTGATTCAGGGAAAGATAAATAATGTATTAAACACGCAAACAGATACATTTAAGGTATTCCCGGATATTGAAAGTTTTAGATAAGAAAAAGGAGAATGCATTGCATTCTCCTTTTTGCTTTTATAAAAATTCTCTTCCGCCGAAGCGCCGTTTATATTCGGTGGGGGTAAGACCGCTTCGCTTTTTGAAGCACTCCGAAAAATAATTGGGGCTTGAATAGCCT
>JAUNRD010000310.1:0-2153 GCA_030535815.1 Clostridia bacterium | reverse complement strand
CTAAGGCATCGCTTATCTCATAAATAGGTACACCTTCGTTTATCATAGTCATTGCCTTTGTTATTTTGAGGTTGCTGAAATAGTCCATAACGCCGACACCGGAGTAGTTTTTAAATATCTTTTTCAGGTTGGAAAGTGAAAGCCCGCAAAGAGAGGCAAGCTCCGCTGCACTTAAATTTTTTTCTATGTTTTCGTTCATTACATTTATTATACGGCTGTAATTTAAGGGGCCTTTGGTTTTCTGCTGGCGGACGTCGGGAGTCTGATTTTTTATGATGTTAAGCATAAGACGTTCAACATTGAGCGCGGCAATCTGACTTTCCTGGCTGTCCTCATATTCACGGCAAAGCCCGGTATGCCTTACAGCCTCCTTTAAGAGTGCTTCGTCCTCTTTCGATATATTGAATACGCCCTTATCAAGTACGCCGAAATCCGTGCCCGACAGGGAAAAGGAGAGTATGATGGCACGGGGGCTTGTTCCGTCAGATGCCCAGAGACGGTGAAATTCCATGGGCATATGGAAGATTATGTCGCCCTTCTGAAGCTTATATATCTTGTCATCCTCGGCGGCTCCGATAACGCCGTCAACCACATAAACAAGCTCCCAGAAATTGTGACGCTCGCCTTCAAAGCTGAAATTTTTGTCAAAGGAACGTTCAAATGCTGAGAAAAATGCTTCGATATTTACTCTTCTTTTAATTTTAAGCATTAAATCACTTCCTTCAAAAGTATCCGATTTTATACGAAAAGTGTCTTATATCGTATTGTATTTTGAAATAAGATACTTTATAATTATAGCATAAAGATACTTTATGTCAAGAAGGCATTTTGAAAAAGTATCATAAATTAGGAGGTTTTTTTATGAAAAAGGGTATCAGCAGATGGTCTTTCAAGGAAGGCTCCTACTCTGAGATTTTTCCTTTTGCGAAAAAGCTCGGCTTTGACGGAGTCGAAGTTACGATGGACGCTTCGGGAGATCTGACACCGGAGACAAGCGAGGCGGGACTTCTTGAAATAAAGAAGCAGGCAAAGGATTCCGGCATTGAACTTTACAGTATGGCGGCAAGTTTATATTGGAGCTATTCTCTTTCATCCACAGACGAGGAAATGAGAAACAAGGCAAAGTATGTTGCGAAAAAGCAGATTGAAGCTGCGGCAATACTGGGCTGCGACTCTGTTTTAATCGTTCCCGGTGCAGTAAAGGTTGACTTTGCGGGCGCTCTCGGCGTAACAGATTATGAGGATGCATATAAGTATGCTCTCGAATCCGCAAGAGAACTTGCTCCCTTTGCAGAGGAACATAAGATAAATGTCGGCTTTGAAAACGTGTGGAACCGCTTTCTTATAACTCCCCGCGAAATGAAAAACTTTATTGATGAAGTGGGAAATCCCTATATGGGCTCTTACTTCGATGCGGGTAACGTGTTCCCCAACGGCCTTCCCGAGCAGTGGATAAAGATTTTAGGTGACAGAATCAAGAAGGTACATATCAAGGACTTCCACCTTGGTACAAAGAGCTTCTGCGACCTTCTTACGGGAAGTGTTGACTTTGATACGGTTATGGCTTCACTTAAGGAAATCGGCTATGACGACTGGATAACTGCAGAAATGGGCTGCTATAAAAACCACAACGACGTAATGCTTTATCACACATCCATGGCAATGGATAAAATAATGGGAAGATAAATTTTTCTTGTATTTGCAGGGAAAATGATGTAAAATAAAGTAAAAAAGAGGAGGAATTAATAATGAATAAAATTGGTATTATATTCGCCCTGGAGGATATCTTAAACGAAAAGACCGACGAGCTTTTTGCCTTTGGTCTTGACACCGTTCAGCTTCGTTGCTGGTATCCTGAAAATCTCACAATGGAAAATGCGGAAAAGGTTAAGAATATTCTTGCAAAGGGTAACCGTGTTGCAACATCCGTTTGGGGCGGCTGGTCAGGTCCTTCCATCTGGGACTTTGTTTCAGGTCCTAAAACACTTGGTCTTGTTCCCGAGGATTACCGTTTCCAGAGAATGCAGGAATTAAGACGTGCTGTTGACTTTACCGTTGCTATCGGTGCAAAGGATATGGCTACACATATGGGCTTCATTCCCGAACAGCCCTGCTACGAAGGCTACAGAGGCCTGGTTGAAGCTGTAAAATGG
>JAUNRD010000309.1 GCA_030535815.1 Clostridia bacterium | reverse complement strand
ATCTTACCTGTAAAGAAGGAAAAGCCCTGCTGCTCCATAGCTGAAAGGCTGATTTTTTCGGGGAAGCGGGTGAGAATGAAAGGCCCCTTTGTCCTTACGGCGTTATTGGGGAGAGGCTCATAATCCGATTCACTCATTACCGCAAAGTCACCGACAATGTAAATTGCTTCCGTTTCCGTGTCAAACCTGATCTTGTTTTTCTCCGCTTCAAATTCCTTTGAACGCTCAATTTGCTCTAAGACCTCTTTTGACTGGGTAAGGCGGAATTTTACGGAAATTATGTTTTCGCCCTTTACGATGAAGGGAGCTATGTCAATCAGGGATACCGAGCGGTCAAAAAACGTGCCCTCCGCCTTTTTGGGAAGTATTTTTCTGTTTATCCTGATTTCATCCATCTTATCCAGGTCTTCAATTCCCGCAAAAATGCTTTCGGGAAGAAAATCCGTCTTAAAGCGGAAAACAAGCTCTGTATCGGGCTCGGCCTTAAGATTAAGTGCCTTTCCCAAAATGTTTAATACATATTCGTTTTCCGCTATCAATTCCCCGTCGAAATAACAATCGCAATAATCTAGGGTTATTGCATTGGACGAATGTGCGACTATATCCCAGTTTTTGTCTGAAAGCTTGAGCTTTTTTGATGGAACGGGGAGTGCGGGGCGGGAAACGTCCTCTTTTTCGATTAAAATTATGCTCTCGAAGGGAGTAAAGGTGTAAGTGCCGTCGAAATCAGACAGAGTTCCGTCAGTAAGGGACAATATAAGATTTCCTTTTTTGAAGGTATGGCTTACGGTATCTGGGGTGGAGTTTACGAAATAGTGTGCCGTAAAGTCTGAAAAGCGGCGATAAGTGTATGAAAGCGCACCCTCTTCTGTTATATCATTTGCGGGAAGGTCGTTTGCACAAACGATTTTTCCGCCCTGCAGCTTAAATTCTTCAATCAAGGCTTTTACTCTTGGAAGATGGAAATCCCCCTTTGGAAGGATGAGGGTATTATAGCTTTGCTTTCCGATATGTATAAGACCACCTTCTACCCTTGCTTCATTTTCCATAATAAGCTCATCACCCATATCAAAGGGGATGTGCTTACCCTCCAGGGTTTTTATGTCTTTTAGGAAAGCGCCCTGAATTTCATAAACCTTTTCGTTTCTCGCATTGTCAAACTCTGCCCAGCAGGAAACGATGGGGTGAAGAAGTAAAACGCCGAAATCGGTTTCACCCTCGGATAGGATTTTTCCTATTCTTCCCACGGTTTCGGTGAAAATGTGATACTTATCCCACCAGGGCTGATTGAAATATATCTGTGGGGGATAGTCGCGCTTACGAAGTCCCCTCATAGAATAGTGCTGGGTGTGGGGACAAAGCAGTGTTACACCGCGGACAGCCTGCCACTCGTAAAGCGCCTTGTAGGAATCAAAATCCATTCCCTGCCCGGATGCGGCATAGGTTTCTGAAATTACCTGCCTGCGTCCCGTCTGATGGGCAACCGAGGAAACCTGAAGTGCGGAAAGCACGTGTCCTCCCGGTACCTTCTTTTTAGTTAAAAGGTCGCTTCCGGGGATATGCATATGGCGGTACTGAGCCATTATGGAGCCGGAGGCCTTTATCTGGCTTGGAAAATCCTCTTCCAAAAGGTAGTGACCGGTAAAAATATATCCGTATTTTTCGCACCAGTCGTAAATCCTCTTGGCATAGTTTTGTGAAAAAAGCTTTGCGATAAGGCGCCAGTATTGTATTTTTATCTCTTTTGAGTTTTCTCTTTCAAAAAACAGTGCCGGAAGATGGGGAGTCAGTGAAAAACCGTATTCTTTTTCAAATTCGGATAAAAGAATAAGGCTAAAGGGAAGGCCGCCCTCACGCATAAGCTGAGGCTCGTCCGTGAAAAAGCCTAAAATTTTGTTTCCGAAACGCTTTCTGTAAGGCTCGTAGGCAAATTCGATAAACTTGTCCGTAACTTCCGGATCTAAAAGATCAGAATAGTGGGTGTTTTCCTTATAGTAAAAGTGAAAGCCGTCAACGTTTGCAACGGTGGTGTCCGTTTCTTTTTCGCCTTCTTCACATAAAAGCTGTTTCTGGGTGTATTTTCTGCCGAGGGAAGGCACTTTTCCGTCGGCAAAGCCCGAGGGCCAGCCGTTTTCGTCATAGGCAAAGGGTAAAAGACTGCATTTATCAGCTTCTGATGCGGCGTAGCCGATATTGGAAAGCCATTCTTCGCCCATATATTCAGGCTCTAAGCCACCTCTGGCGTGAAGGAAAAATCCGCCGAGCCCTTCATTTTTCATAATTTTCACCTGACGGCGTGTTTCCTCTTCTGTAAGAAAATCGTTAAGAGTCCAGAATGGGCGGGGGCGGTAGGTGTTTTCAACTGTCTTAAAATCAAATTCCGAAAAGTTCATAAAAACACATCCTTTCAATCAATACGATTATAAAGGATAAAAAATCTGCTGTCAAGTTGACAATTTTATAAATTTGTATATAATAATAGGGAAGAAATCAAGGGAGGAATTACCATTACTGACTTAATTTTACGCGTATTTGTTGGGGAGGGCGCAAATAAGGGTGAAGGCAGCCGTAAACGCTACGGAAATGTGGCATCCGTCCTCGGCATTTTGTGCAATATATTTTTATGTATAATAAAGGGACTTGCAGGGCTTCTTTCGGGCTCTGTTGCAATTATTGCCGATGCGGCAAACAATTTGTCCGATGCGGGAAGCTCGGTTATTTCCTTAATAGGCTTTGCGGTGTCTGATAAGCCTGCAGATGAGGAACATCCTTACGGTCACGCAAGATTTGAATATTTATCCTGTCTTGCCGTTGCCTTTGTTATTTTCGGAATCGGAATTGCACTACTTAAATCCTCGGTGGAAAAAATCATTGCTCCCGAGGCGGTGGAAAAAAGCTTTGTGGTTTTCGTTATTTTAATAATTTCAGTTATTGTAAAGC